>JBEVGK010000081.1:0-7094 GCA_040511795.1 Lacisediminihabitans sp.
GGTAGCCGCACAACCAGCAGCGGGGCCCTCCCCGACAGGGGGAGAGGGCCGCGGATGCGGAACTGGCTACGCCAGGAACTCGGCCAGGTCAGCCTCGAGCGCCGGCTTCGGCTTGGCGCCGATGACGCTCTTGACGACTTCGCCACCCTTGAACAGCTTCATCGCGGGAATGGAGGTGATCTGGTACTTGGCGGCGATCTCCATGTTGTCGTCGACGTTCACCTTGACGAGCTCGATCTTGTCTGCGTGCTCGCTGGCGATCTGGTCGAGGATCGGGCTGACGGCGCGACACGGGCCACACCACTCGGCCCAGAAGTCCACCAGGACGAGCTTCTCGGAGTCCAGGACGTCGGCCTGGAAGCTGGCGTCGGTCACATCTTTGGCGTTGGACATGTCTACTTCTCTCTGTGGTGGATAACGAGGTCTGAGCGAGCTGCTCAGGCGGGAACGGCGGCGGACTCAGCGATCGCCGAGGCCAGGACGTCTTTTGGGAGGGCCGCCAGGAAGTGCTCGGCATCGAGTGCGGCAGCCGCACCCGACCCCGCGGCGGTGATCGCCTGGCGGTAGGTGGGGTCGACCACGTCTCCTGCGGCGAATACGCCGCGCGCGCTGGTGCGCGAGCTGCGACCGTCGACCTTGATGGTGCCGTCGGTGGTGAACTCGACCTGCCCATGGACGAGGTGGGTGCGCGGGTCGGAGCCGATCGCTACGAACAGGCCCTCGAGGTCGAGGTTCGATTCGGAACCGTCGACGGTGTCGCGCAGGGTCACGCCGGTGACCTGGCCGGTGCCGAGCACGCGCTCGACGGTCTTGTTGAAGACGAACTCGATCTTCGGGTTCTCGAAAGCACGGTCCTGCATCGCTTTGGAGGCGCGGAGGGTCTCGCTGCGGTGGATGACGTAGACCTTGTCGGCGAACTTGGTGAGGAAGGTCGCCTCCTCCATGGCGGAGTCTCCACCACCGACGACCGCGATCGTCTTCTTGCGGAAGAAGAAGCCGTCGCAGGTGGCGCACCAGGACATCCCGTGGCCGCTGAGTTCTTCTTCCTCCGGCAGGCCGAGTTTGCGGTAGGCAGAACCGGTGGCGAAGATCACGCTGAGCGCCTCGTACACCTCGCCGTTGCCGACGGTCACACGCTTGACGTCACCGTCGAGCTCGAGGGAGACGACGTCGTCGAGCAGCACCTCGGTGCCGAAACGCTCGGCCTGGGCGCGGAAGTGGCCCATCAGTTCGGGGCCCATGATGCCCTCGGGGAAGCCGGGGAAGTTGTCGATCTCGGTGGTGTTCATGAGCTCCCCGCCGACCTCGACCGAGCTGGCGATCAGCAGGGGCTTGAGGCCGCCACGGGCAGCGTAGATCGCCGCGGTGTAGCCGGCAGGACCGGAGCCGATGATGATGGTCTGGCGCACGTGAAACATCTCCTTGGATGACCGCGGAGTGGTACGTCACCCGCTCCGCTGACGGGTACAACACATCCTATTCGCTGGCTATTCCAGCGCCAGGGATGCTCCGCCGCCTCGCAGAGACCGAGCCTGGTCGCTGCGGTCAGCGTCCGAATCTCGCGCGCACCGTGCGGATGATCGCACCCAGTTCGGGGTTGCGGAACAGCACGAGGAGGCCGAGGTAGACGATGCCCATCGCCCCGGCGATCGCGACCATCGCCACGGCGGCCTGCAGTCGTCCGGAGAGCGCGAAGCCGTCGGGGGTCGTACCTCCGAGCAGGTACAGCAGCACGAGACCGACGATGCCCGACAGCACGGCGAACCCCAGGAACTGGACGTAGCGCAGGAACACGCGCCGGCCATCCATTCCCCCGATGCGCCGACTGACCAGCACGATCACGATGATCGCCTGGATGCTGAACGTGAGGGAGGTGACTGCGGCGATGCCGACCGCGATCCACTGCGCGGGCAGCGCCATGCAGGCGAGAGCGCCCGCGATGAAGAGCGCCGACTGGATGCACTGTGCCAGGAAGGGCGTCCGGGTGTCGCCGAGGGAGTAGAACACCCGCTGCAGCACGAACAGCACCGTATAGAGGATCAGGCCGGGGGCGAAGGCGCGCACGCCGTTGCCCATCGCTGACACGTCGCCGAAGCCGGTCTCGAAGAAGCGCGAGAACGGATAGGCGACGACGGCGAGCACCACCGTCGCGAAGACCATCAGCAGGCCGATCGATCGCAGTGACTCCGACACGTCCAGGCGCAGGGCCGGGGTGTCGCCGGCGCTCGCGTGGCCGCTCATCCGGGTGAAGTAGGCGGTGACGATGGAGACGGCGATCACCGAGAACGGCAGCATGATGAGCAGCCAGGCGTTCGCCAACACAAAGGTGGAGGCTCCCGAGTCGGTGGCGAGCGTTACGGTGCGGCTCTGGAAGACTCCGGCGATCTGGGTGACCAGCACCATGCCGAACAGCCACCCCGCCGACTTTCCGGTTGCCCGCAGGCCGACTCCGCGCCAGTGGAAGTCGGGGCGGAAGCGCAGGCCGGCCCGCCGCCAGAACAGGAATAGCACGAGCGCCTGAGCGACGATCGCCAGCGTCGTGGTACCGCCGAGCAGCACGATCTTGGCGGTATCCCAGTCGCCGACGGCACCGTTGGCGTCCTTCGCGCCGAACAGCAGCAGGAACAGCACAAGACCCGCGATGCTCACCACGTTGTTCAGCACGGGCGCCCAGGTGAACGGGCCGAACACCTTGCGGGCGTTGAGCACCTCGCTGAGCAGGCTGTACATCGCGTAGAAGAAGATCTGCGGCAGGCACCAGTAGGCGAAGGCGGTCGCCAGTGCGATCGCCTCCGGGGTGAACCCGCGCCCGGACGAGGATTGGGACGCGTACAGGTTCACGAGGGCCGGGGCCGCGAGTGTCGCGATGATCGTGATGGCGGCGAACAGGACCGCCCCGAGGGTGACCATGCGGTTGATGTACCGCTGCCCGCCGTCGGCATGCGTCGCCGCCCGAACGATCTGCGGCACGAGCACGGCGCTGAGCACGCCGCCGGCGATGAGCGCGTAGATGTTGTTCGGCAGCTGATTGCCGATGGCGAAGGCGTTGCCGGCCGTCGCGGTGCCGATTACGGCGGCGAGCATCGCGGTGCGGGCGAAGCCCAGCACACGGGAGACGACGGTTCCGGCCGCGAGGACCGCACTCGCACGCCCCATCCCCGCGGAGGCGACGGCGGCGGTGTCCTCGTCGTTCTCTATGCCCTCCGGGCCGAGGGCGTCGGTCATGGTGCGGTGCCCTTGTCGGTGCTGGTGGAGTCGGTGCTGGTGGTTTCGGAGCTGGTGGAGTCGGGCGGCGTCGGTTCGGATGCGGCATCGCCCGCGGGGGCGTCGGCCGCGTCATCCGGGTGCCGCTTCTTCTTGCGGCGTTTGGCGATGTTGCGGTAGATGCCGAAGCCGAAGACGGCGACGATGCCGATAACGACCACCAGGGTCGCCGCGGTCTCCCAGCCCGCCTGCACGTCGACGTCGATGAACTTGACCGACCCGATGGGGGAATTCGTGGCGCTCGAGAGCGAGGCACGCACGGTCACATCGCCATTCGCCAGCGCCGTCACCGGCACCAGTGCCTTGGACTGCGAATTCGCCTCGACGCGCAGTTCAACCCGGGGGTTCTCGACGGTGATCGCACCGTTCGGCGACACGACACTGACATAGACGGTTACCGGGAAGGCGAGCTCGTTGGTGACCGACACGTTGAGATTGACGTTGTTCGATACGAACACCTGCGAACCGGTGTCGGCGATGCGCACGCTCTTCACCGTCTTGTCCGAGCTCTTCAGATACTTGGCGGTGGTGGTGCCCCATGCATCCGGTTGGGTGAGCCAGCCGGTGGAGAGAGCGGCCAGCAGAGACAGCCGTTCCGGTCCGGTCAGCACCGTCGGGTCGTCGAGCGCCGAGCTGAAGTTGCCGACGGAGGTCTCGGCGGCAAGCATCTTCGCCACCGTGGCGACGCGGACATCCGCCTCCGGTTTCGCCACTACGCTGACGGCCGTGCGCGCCCCTGAGCCGACGATGTCGTGCAGTGCCGCCGACGAGAACCAGGGCAGCGTCGAGAGCGCATCGAGCGTCTGAGCCAGCTTGCCGGCGCCCGTGGAGGAGGTGCGGGCGAGGGTGGCGAGCAGGGGACCGGTCGCCGCGGAGTGATCCGCCGCGGCGATGGAGATGGCGGCGGACAGATTCGCCATCGCATTCGGCCAGGCCGCGTCGGATGCGGTCACCGCTGTGCGCAGCAGCGCGCTGAGCTGGCTGTCGGAGACGGCGGCGGCGTGCTCGCCGATCGTGACGGCAGACCCCGGTGCGCGCGGGTCGCCCGGGTAGCTGACGTTCGCCGAGTCCAGGATGCTCGTGCCGAGGTCGCTGGCCGCGAAGAAGTCGAGGTCGGCCGCTGACACCGTGTCATCTGCAGGCCAGGCGACGCCGGGGATGCGGTAGTCGAAGGCGGTCAGATCGCCGGAGGTGGGGAGGGTCGGTGCCGGCGTCGCGGTGGGGTCGGGGGTGGGGCTCGTAGTGGGAGTCTCGGTCGGAGCGGGGGTGTAGCCGGGGAACAGCGCCGGATCGATGGCGAAGCTCGTGGGCGCGAGCACCCGCTGGGCGTGGGCCTGGCTCTGCACGGCGAGGTCGGAGTCGGCGTAGGAGAGGGCGAACGTGTCGTTGTCGGCCGCGGTCAAGCGGTCGAGCCAGGCGGTCGCGCTGGCAGGCGCCGAGGTGCCGAGGATCGTGATGGAGGCGATGATGCGCGGGTCGACGCCGAGCGCCACCCGTCGGGACAGGGCCTGATTGAGCTGGGTGGTGAGCAGACCGCCCGGGGCCGTGTACTGGCTGAGGGTGGTCGCGGGCAGCAGACCGGGATCGGCTGCCGGCACCGTCAGGGGGGAGGCGATGGCGAGGGGGAGCGGAGTGATCTCGCTTCCCGGGTTGAAGACGACGGTGCTGCGGGACTGTCCGATCGCGACACCGTTCGCCTCGACGCGAACGGCAAGCTTGCGCACCCCGTAGCGGGTACCGAGCGCGAGGTCGGCGGCGGGCACGCGCACCGAGACGCCCTCGGTGAAGCCGGCACGCACGAGCGGAGTCGGGGCGGTGGCGACGACGGTGCCGAGCTCGGAAGCGTCGAGCGGGGCGTCGGCGAGCCAGTCGCCGAGCGTGCTGCGCGAGGTGGTGACGGAACGATCGAGCGAGACGGTCGCGGTGCCGGCTGGGATGTCGTTGGTGGTGCCGTTCGTGATGGTGCCGCTGATCACCAGATCGGCGCCGGGGCCGACGATGCCGTTCGAGTCGGCGCCGAAGACCACCGGGGTGGTGACGGCATCGGGGGCGGCAGCGGCCGATGCCGCGGTCGGGGCGAGTCCGGGCAGCACGAAGAGACCCAGGGCCGAAACCGCGGTGAGGAGGATGCTGACGAGTCTCATAGGCTGCGTTGGCCGACAGTCCACGAGCCCGGCCTCCACAGATTCTACGGGGCGCACCCTCGGCATCCGCTGAGGTCGCCCACGTGCGCCGCCGGTAGTCTTGAGGGCATGGAGAACGTCGCTTCGGCCATTCAGCGACTCTCGGAACTCGCAGAATCCCCGCCCATCGCCCGCCTGTCCGCGGCCTTCGAGAGCGCCGGCTTCGAGCTCGCACTGGTCGGCGGCCCGGTGCGCGATGCATTTCTCGGGCGGCAGCTCACCGACCTCGACTTCACGACGAACGCCCTGCCCGACGAGATCCTCGCCATCGTGAAGCCGCTGGCCACCGCGCATTGGGATATCGGCCGTGCCTTCGGCACCATCGGCGCGATCATCGACGGCGAACAGGTGGAGATCACCACCTACCGCACCGACGCCTACGACGGTGAGACCCGCAAGCCGGTGGTCGAATTCGGGGACAGCCTCGAGGCCGACCTGGTGCGCCGCGACTTCACCGTCAACTCCATGGCGTTGCGCCTGCCGAGCAAAGTACTGGTCGACCCCTCGGGTGGGGTCGAAGACCTGCTCGCCCGTCGCCTGCGCACACCCTCCTCTCCCGAGGTCTCCTTCGGCGATGACCCGCTGCGGATGATGCGGGCCGCCCGGTTCACCTCGCAGCTCGGTTTCACGATCAGCACCCCGACCGCGATCGCCATGGCGGAGCTCGCCGACCGCATCGCGATCGTCTCGGTGGAGCGTGTGGCAGACGAACTCGGCAAGCTGCTCAAGACCCCGGCGCCGCGTGCCGGGCTGGAGGTGCTGGTCGACTCCGGGCTGGCCGAATACGTGCTGCCCGAGCTCCCTGCGCTCAAGCTCCAGATCGACGAGCACTTCCACCACAAGGACGTGTATCAGCACAGCCTCACCGTGCTGGATCAGGCCATCGAACTGGAGGAGCTGCGGCATCCGGGATCCCCGCCCGACCTCGTGCTGCGCCTCGCCGCCCTGCTGCACGACATCGGCAAGCCCGCCACGAAGCGCACCGAGGCCGGCGGCGTCGTCACCTTCCACCACCACGACGTGGTCGGCGCGAAGCTGGCGAAGCGGCGGTTGAAAGAGCTGCGCTATGACAATGAGACGGTCAACGAGGCCGGAAAGCTGATCGAGCTGCACCTGCGATTCTTCGGCTACACGGAGGGAGCGTGGACCGACTCGGCCGTGCGCCGCTACGTGCGTGATGCAGGACCACTGCTCGAGCGGCTGCACATCCTCACTCGCGCGGACGTCACCACGCGCAACCGCCGCAAGGCCGACCGACTCGCCTTCGCCTACGACGACCTGGAGCAGCGCATCGCGGTGCTCAGCGAGGAGGAGGAGCTGGCGGCCATCCGCCCCGACCTCGACGGCGAGCAGATCATGGCGATCCTGGGCATCCGGCCCGGGCGTGAGGTCGGCGAGGCCTACCGCTACCTGCTCGAGCTGCGGCTCGAGGAGGGGGCGCTGGGAGCGGATGTCGCGACCGAACGCCTACTCGCCTGGTGGGCATCCCGCTCGACTTGATCGGCTGACGCGGAACCGACTACACTAGGCAGGTTGTCTGTCGTCATATGCGACCAGCAACGATGCCAAACCCTCCTGTCACAGATCGTCTGTGGCCGTTCTAGTCCAGAGGAGGTGGGTTAGTTATGCATCAGTACGAACTAATGG
>JBEVGK010000082.1:0-4048 GCA_040511795.1 Lacisediminihabitans sp.
GCTCGTACAGGGCTTCTGGATCTCGCATGATTCCACTGTAAACCGGGCCCAGGCGGGCAGCGCCGCGAAGCGCCCGCTGCCGTGGTGCCCTCAGCGAACAGACCCGCAGCACCGGCGACCGGAGGCGCAGGGAGGCGGCGATTCCTCCGGTTAGCATGTCGGGATGACCGTGCCCCGCCTCGCCCTCTCCGCCGCATCCGCCCCCACCATCGCTGCCGACGTGCTCGTGCTCGCCGTGTCGACGACGGATGATGGCCCGCTACTGCACGCGGACGGCCCCGACTTCGCGACGCCCGAGTTCGATTCGCTCCGCGCGTCACTCGCCGCGATCGGCATCACCGGGGCCAAAGACTCCGTGCGGCGCCTGCAGGGCATCGGCGCGGCGTCCAGTCTCGCGCTGGTCGGCCTCGGCACCATCGGGGTCGGTGCGGGCGAGGGCGACCCCATCTCCCCCGACGTACTCCGGGCAGCGGCCGGATCCGCGACCCGTCAGCTCGTAGGGGTCGACTCTCTGGTGCTCGCGCTCCCCGTGAGCGATGAAGCCGGCACCTTGGCCGTGCTCGAGGGGGCCGCGATCGGCGCGTACTCCTACACGGAGTTCCGCGAGGCGAGCCTCGCCGCGACCAAGCTGCCGGCATCCGAGCTCACCGTCGTCTCGCCGGTCGACGCTCCCGAGGCGGTCGAGCGCCTCATCGGTCGCGCAACCGTCGTCGCGACCGCGATGCAGAGCGTGCGCGACCTCACCAACGCCCCCGCCGACGTCATCTACCCGGAGTCCTTCGCTACCGCCACCGTCGAGCTGGTCGGTGAGCTGCCGATCGACGTCGAGATCCTGCGCGAGCCGGAACTCGAGGCCGGCGGCTTCGGCGGCATCCTCGGCGTCGGTCGGGGATCTGCACGCGGACCGCGCCTGATCAAGCTGAGCTATGCGCCCGAGGGCGCCACCGGCCACCTCGCCCTCGTCGGCAAGGGCATCACCTTCGACACCGGCGGTCTCTCGCTCAAGCCTGCGGCGGGCATGGTCGGCATGAAGGACGACATGGCCGGCGCGGCGACCGTCATGGCCGTGGTTGTCGCCGCTGCCGAGCTCGGTCTGCCGGTGCGCCTCACCGCGTGGCTCTGCATGGCCGAGAACATGCCCTCCGGCACCGCGATCCGCCCGAACGACGTGCTGCGCATTCGCGGCGGACGCACCGTCGAGGTGCTCAACACGGATGCAGAGGGCCGGCTCGTCATGGCCGACGGCCTCGTCGCGGCCGGCGAGGAACAGCCCGACGCGATCATCGACGTCGCAACCCTCACCGGGGCTCAGCGTGTCGCCCTCGGCGACCGCTATTCGGGCGTGATGGGCGACAGCGCCTTGGTCGACTCCCTGCTTGCCGCGGCGACGGCGACGGGAGAACAGCTCTGGCCGATGCCGCTGCCCGGCGAGCTGCGCGCGCTCCTGAATTCCGACATCGCCGACATCGCCAACGCGAAGATCGGCAACACCGCCGCGGGAATGCTCGTCGCCGGTGTCTTCCTGCAGGAGTTCGTCGGCTCGCGCGACGACGGAGCACGCATTCCCTGGGCACACATCGACATCGCCGGTCCTGCCGTCAACAACGCCGCGCCGTGGGGATTCACGGGCAAGGGAGCGACGGCGGTCACCGTCCGCGCGCTGATCGCCCTCGCCGAGGCCTTCGGGGCACCCGAGTCGACCGTCCAGCCCGCGGCGTAGGTAACGCCGCGCGGTTGTCGCGCATTGGGCCGGTGATCTCCGGGAGCATCGCCAACAGGTAGTAGGGTCTTTGAGGTGCGAAAAACTCGTGCCAGAAGCGATTCGCGGCACCACAGTGTCGCGGTCGACGCGCAGATCTGATACCTCAAGGAGCCGCTGGGTTGTCCGAGCAGAATTTTGACATCGTCGTACTCGGAGCAGGAAGCGGTGGCTACGCCGCTGCCCTGCGCGCAAGCCAGTTGGGCTTCTCCGTCGCCCTGGTGGAGAAGGGCAAGCTCGGCGGAACCTGCCTGCATGTCGGGTGTATCCCGACCAAGGCCCTCCTGCACTCGGCCGAGGTGGCGGATGTCACCCGCGAGTCCGCCAAATACGGCGTCACCTCCACCTTCGAGGGCATCGACATCTCCGCGGTCACGAGCTACCGCGAGGGCATCGTCGCCAGCAAGTGGAAGGGCCTGCAGGGCCTCATCAAGGCTCGCGGCATCACCGTGATCGAGGGCTTCGGCAAGCTCACCTCGCCCACCACTGTGCAGGTCGACGACCTCACCCTGACCGCCAAGAACATCATCCTCGCCACGGGCTCCTACTCCCGTTCGCTCCCCGGACTCGAGAACGGCGGCCGGGTGATCACCTCAGAGCAGGCGCTCGAGCTCGACTTCGTGCCCAAGAAGGTGCTCGTGCTCGGTGGCGGCGTCATCGGCGTCGAGTTCTCCAGCGTGTGGAAGTCCTGGGGTGCCGACGTGCAGATCATCGAAGCACTCCCCCACCTCGTGCCCAACGAGGACGAGGCGATCAGCAAGCAGTTCGAGCGTGCCTTCCGCAAGCGCGGCATCAACTTCAGCCTGGGCGTGCGCTTCCAGAGCGTCACCCAGAACGAGCAGGGCGTCGTCGTGACCCTGGAAGACGGTCAGACCTTCGAGGCCGAGCTTCTGCTTGTCGCCGTCGGCCGCGGCCCGGTGACGGCGAACGTCGGTTTCGACGAGGTCGGCATCGGCATGGACCGCGGTTTCGTGCTCACCAACGAGCGCCTGCAGACCAACATCCCCGGCGTCTACGCGGTCGGCGACATCGTCCCGGGCCTGCAGCTCGCGCACCGCGGGTTCCAGCAGGGCATCTTCGTGGCCGAGGAGATCGCCGGCCTGAACCCGATCGTTGTCGAGGACGCGAACATCCCGAAGGTCACGTACTCCGACCCCGAGGTCGCGTCGGTCGGACTCACCGAGGCGAAGGCCCAGGAGAAGTACGGCCCCGACAAGGTGGCCAGCTACGACTACAACCTGGCCGGCAACGGCAAGAGCCACATCATCGGCACCTCGGGTTCGGTCAAGGTCGTCCGCGTCGTCGACGGCCCGATCATCGGTGTGCACATGATCGGCGCCCGCGTCGGTGAACTGATCGGTGAGGCACAGCTGGCCGTGAACTGGGAGGCGTACCCCGAAGACGTCGCGCCGCTCATCCACGCGCACCCCACCCAGAACGAAGCTCTCGGTGAGGCGTTCCTCGCCATCGCAGGCAAGCCGCTGCACGCGCTCTGAGCGCCGCACGCACCTAAACTGAAGATCTCAAGAACCGCATAAGGAGCATCACTGATGAGCGAATCCGTCAACCTCCCGGCACTCGGCGAGAGTGTCACCGAGGGTACGGTCACCCGCTGGTTGAAGAACGTCGGCGACCGGGTGGAGGTGGACGAGCCCCTGCTCGAGGTCTCCACCGACAAGGTCGACACCGAGATTCCTTCGCCGATCGCCGGGGTCGTGGAGGCCATCCTGGTCGCCGAAGACGAGACCGTCGAGGTGGGTACACCGCTCGTGACCATCGGTGATGGCGCGGCGCCGGCCGCCGAGGAGCCCGCTGCTCCGGCGGCTGCGGAGGAGGCAGCACCTGCCGAGCCCGCCGCTCCCGCTGAGCCTGCCGCTCCCGCTGAGCCTGCCGCTCCCGCTGAGCCTGCTGCTCCCGCCGAACCTGCCGCTCCCGCTGCCGAGGAAGTCGCCGCGCCGGTTCCCGAGGACGCGCAGCCCGCCGCCGAAGCTCCGGCCCCGGCCGCGGAGGCTCCCGCAGCAGAAACACCTGCTGCACCCACTACGCCCGCTCCCGCAGCAGCGCCCGCCGCGCCCACTCCGGCCGCAGCACCCGCTGCACCCGCTCCGGCAGCAGCACCCGCTCCCGCCGCTACTGCAGCGCCCGCGTCGGTCGATGCGAGCTCCGGCTACGTCACGCCGCTGGTGCGCAAGCTCGCCAACGAGAAGGGCGTCGACATCGCCGCCGTCGTCGGCACCGGAGTGGGGGGACGCATCCGCAAGGAGGACGTGCTCGCCGCCGTGCCGACCG
>JBEVGK010000083.1:0-6508 GCA_040511795.1 Lacisediminihabitans sp.
CCGGTCACGCATGACCCGCCCGTGGCATCCATAGTCTGGAAGCCGACGCTGCTGTCGCAGGAATACTGCACAGCCTCGTAGTTCGGACCGCTCGGTCGACTCAACCAGGTGAACGTACCGCTGCCGTCGAGCAACACACCGTCCGGCTGGAACGACAAGCCCTCGACCCGGGGGTCGACCGGCACCGGCGGCATCGCGATCGGGTCGGACCAGCGCGGCTGGCAGAGCGTGCCGCCGTCGAATGTGCGACAGGCCCGCAGTTGCACGGTGTTGCCTGCCGTGCCGAAGGTGGCGCCGCTGATGAACCCGTCGAGGGAGACCTGCGACTGCGACGCACCCCCGTCGAGCGTGTAGTAGATGTCGTAGTCACCGGAGAGTGTGGTGCCGCCGATCGCGGCCCCCGTGAGCACGTCCTCCCAGACCAGACCATGCCGACTAGGTCCGCCGAACGCGGCACCGGTGATCACGCCAGGTCCGATGCGCGCGGCGATCGGCGTCGAGGCTGTACAGCCGATCTCGTTGCGGGCGAACACGATGATGGAATAGCGCTGTTCGCTCGAGAGGCCGGAGAAGGTCTTGTCCGTCGCCATCCCCTCCATCTGAGCCGGGCAGACGGGCGCTGCGCCGGTATAGGCGACCGCCGTGTACCCGCTGATGTCGCGCCCGTTGCCGGCGAAGACGCCGCCCCAGTTCACCACGATCGCGTTGTCGTTCACGGATGCGCCGGGCGTACCGACGACCAGGGGCGCACCCGCTGGCACCCCGGATCCGCTCGCCGTGTTCCAGTTGGTGAGACCGGAGAACGAGCCGTTGCGCGGGCTGACCGTGACGTTCACCGATTGGCCGTTGCTGAGGCCACGTGCCTCGACCTGACAGGTCGAGCTGCCGCAGGCGGAGGCGTTGATGTCGGCAGACACACCTCCGGCATTGACCACGTAGCGGGTGACGGGACTGCCGCCGTCCGGGGCATTGACCACGGGCCAGCTGATGCGCAGGCCACCGTCGAGCGGGGCGGTGTCGACCCGCGACGGTGCCGGCGGCACCAGGTCAGACCAGATCGGCGAACCCAGGCTGACCGCGGCCGATGCACCGAGCGCGTTCTTCGCCACCACCCGCAGTCGCACCGCGTTGTTCGGGCCGTTACCCGGAGTGGTGATGTCGCAGACGGTGAGGGGGCACGCGGTGGTCGTGCCGGAATCATCCGCTCCCGTGCTCATCGTCACCTCGTAGCCGGTGATCGGCGAGTTGTTGTCGGAGCCGGGGGTCCACTTCAGCGTGATTCGCCGGTCGCCGAATGCGGTGGCGGTGAGGCCGGTCACCGCGTCCGGCTTGTCCTGCACCGACACGGTGATGCTGCCCCAGACCATCCGGTCGGCATCGCCCGTGGCATCGGCGACCTGGTACTGCAGCGTGGTGTTGCCGGGCTCCGCGGAGTTCGACACCGAGATGCTGAGCCGGGAGTTGTCGGAGTTCGGGGTGATCGAGACGCCGGAGGGGAGGGAGCCGCCCTCCAACCCTCGAATGGCGACGACCTTGAGCGGTTTGCCCGGGAAGGGGTTGGTGGCACTGTCGTTGCTCAACACGTCGACCGACGAACTCTGGCCACGGGCGACGGCGACGCTGTCGGGTACGGGGACGGCGAGCGGGCGGCTGGAGGCCACCACGTTGAGTTTGATGCGTCCGGACTGACCGGTGACCAGGGCATCCCGAACGGCGAGCAGAATCGCGGTCGAGCTGCCCTTCGGGGTGCCCTCGTTCGCTTTGAGCGCCAGGGTCTGACCGGTCAGCGTGTAGCTGAAGCCGGCGGGCAGCGGGTTGAGCACGGTGTACGCCAGCTCCGCGGCATCCTTCGGGTGGGGATAGTTGGTGAGCTTCGACAGGTCGATGTCGCGCGAGGCGCCCGGCTCGAAGTCGATCTCGCCGCCGACGAACACCGGTGGCTGGTTCTGCCGTGGTGTCACCGTGATCGGCAGCACCAGGGTCGCCACTCTTCCGGCGGGGTCTGTCGCGGAGCTGCCGTCGGTGACCTCGAACGAGATGCTCGCCGGACCGAAGTACCGGTCCGCCGAGGTGAATCGCAGCGTGTGGTCGTTGACCACCAGGCTGTCGCCGTTCGCGTGGGTGGCCTGCACGGTGGCGGTGCCGGTCAGCTGCACCTTTCGACCGCCGATTGCCAACACGTACTGGTTCAGATCGATGCGCAGTTCCGCCTCACTGGCCACGGTCAGCACCGGGGCCTTGCGATTGACCTGTGGCAGGGCGTCGTCGAGGCCGGGCACCCAGACGAAGCCGTACGAGACGATCTTCGGGTCATCCGGATTCGCGACGGCGAAGGGGATGATCTGGCTCTTGTTCTGCACGGTCACATGTATCCGCTTGCCGGCGGTGACCGTCGCCTCGCTCGAGTAGCCCGCGAGCAGCGAGACCTTCAGCCCGGATACCGGGCCGTCGGCGAAGAAGGTGTTGCGCAACACGTTCACGTTGATCGCGTCGCGGTTCAGGATGTCCGTGAGGGTCAGCACCGTGTCGTCGACGACCGGATAGGCGCGCGGCGCATCCGGGGTGACGGTCACCGTGACGAAGTTCTGGCTCCGCCCGCCGAAGTCGTTCTCGATGGTGTACTGCAGCCCGTAGATGGCCGGCTTCTTCGGCGGTGTGATCTGGATGATGTCGCCGACGACCTTGGCCTTGATGTCTTTGCTGTTCGGCTGCACCTTGACGATCGTGAGAGCACCGCCGTCGGGGTCGGAGTCGTTGGCCAGGACCTGCACCGACACGGTGGCCCCGGGGCGGGCGGTCACCTCGTCCTCGACGGCGACCGGGTTGCGGGCGCCCTCTGACTTGGGGCTGATGCCGACCCGCACGGTGCCGGTGGCGCGCGCGCCGAGTGCGTCGATCACCGTGTAGGTGAAGGTGTCGGTTCCGGCCGAATAGTCGCCGGCCTGGTAGTCGAAGAAGTCCGGGCCGGTGAGACTCACCGAACCCTTGTCGGGGTTCGTCTCCTGCCCGAGCAGCTGCACGGAGTCGCCGTCCGGGTCGATTCCGGTGAGCGGCACGGAGATACGCACCTTCTCCCCCGCGAGCACTCGCCCCACGACCGTGACCGGCACCGGCGGATTGTTGGTCGATTCCACGGGCTCCCGCACGGCGATCTTCACCTGCGCCTGCGCGACCTGACCGTCGGGTCCCGCGACCTGGTACACGGCGGAGAAGTCGCCGGTCTTCTGCGGGGCGAGGTAGCGCAGCTTGTCTCCCGAGGCGAAGAGCAGGCCGGAGTCGCCCTTCAGCCCGATCGAGAGCATCGGGTCGAGCGTGAGCTCCTCTCCGTCGGGCTGCACGTCGTTGGCGAGCACGGGGATGTCGATCGCATCGCCGACCCGGACGGTGAGACTGTCATCGTTCGCCACCGGTGGCTGCAGGCGGGCGGGTACCGGGATCTGCACAACGGTGATCACGCCCTCCGCCTCGGCCAGACCGTTGCTGATGCGGTAGTTGAAGCCCACGGGACCGTTGTCGAGCGGAGCGGTGAGCGTCACCCGGATCGCGCGCTGCTCGATGACGTCCGCCCGCACCCCGGCGCCCTGCTCGACGTTGTAGACGCCGGTGACCAGGAGCACGCCACCGGCCGGGTCGATGTCGGTCGATGCCACGTCCACCGTCTGGCTGCTCAGCGTCTGCACGAAGATCGTCTTGGGGATCGTGATCGGCTTGGTGTTCGCGTCCGGCGGGGCCGCGACCTCCACCCGGATCTCGCCGGTGACCGTCTGGTCACCGTCGTTGACGACGTATTCGAGGTAGTGGGTGCCCACCTGACTGCTGGTGAAGCGGAAGGTGCCCGCCTCGAGGCTGGCCACGATCGTCGACCCGCTCTTGGCCGGGACGCTGGCGAGATGCAGCGTTCCCGTGCCCCCGCGCACGTGCTCGAGCGGGGAGATGGTGATCTCCTGGTCGGCGTAGGTCGACACGGGGAAAGGATCGGCGATGATCGGCAGCTGCCCCGGCGGCTTCACCGTCACGCTCAGCGTTCCCGTGTTCTCTGCCCGCCCGTCGGAGGCCACGAGGGTGACCGAGCGCAGTCCCCCGACCGCGCCGCCCTCGCTGAAGGCGAGGGTCCCCTCCGGCTTGTAGCTCACGCCGTCGGGCTCCGCCGTCGATGCCCCCGAGAGGTAGAAGGCGTCGCCGTCCGGGTCGACCCAGTCGCCGAGAACGGATGTCGTCACCCTCCCGCCCTCGACCACGAGTGCCTTGCTCTGCCGCACCTGGGTCGGCGGTGAGTCCTCGGAGGGGAGGCGCACCGCGACCGTCACGTGGGCGCTCGCGATACCGCCCCGCCCGTCGCTGATCGTGTAGTCGAAGCCGACGGTTCCGCTGGCGGTGGGGAGCAGGGTGAGTTGCAGCTGCTGCGCGTTGTTGATCAGGTCGAGATGACCGACGTTCTCCTCGACCTGCGTGAAGTCGGTGATGACGAGCACGTCGCCGTTGGGGTCGTAGTCGTTCAACAGCACCGGCAGCACACTCGAGCGTCCCGGGCGGGCGCCGAGCGAGTCGTCCACCGCCACCGGCGGCGTCTGAGTCTTGTCGTACTCCGGTGGGGTGTCTTCGCTGTCGTCCTGCACCTGCTGCTGGTCCTGGCGCACGGTGATCAGCTCGGACCAGTTGTCGATGTACTGTCCGTTCTGCTGCACCGCCCAGGTGCCTCCGCCGCGCGGATCGTTCAGCACCACGGTGTCGCCATTGACCACGAAGCCGAGTCGGGTCGCCCCGGCCGGCAGCGAGGGAAGCTGCAGCGGGATCCCCTCACCGCTGCCACAGCGCCGCAGCGCGGTGCCGTCCGACCAGGCGGCATAACTGCAGCCCTTCACCACGACCGGCGCCACGGGGGTGCCGCTGTGTCCGCTGGCGAGCACCGTCGCGGCCCCGCCGCCGAGCGGAACGGAGAGGAGGCCGGAGGAGGTCCCGACGAGCACTGCGTCGCCCGCGGTGCTCGGCTGCTGCAGTACCGGGTCGCTGCCGGCGGCGATCCGCGCGCTCAGGTCGATGGTCCCGCCCTCGGTGCGCAGCGTGCGGGCGGCCCGGTCGAGCAGCACCCAGCTGTCGCCGACGGAGGTGATCGAGACATCCGTCGCCGCGGCACCGAACCGCACCCCCGAGGTGCGATCGACGGCGTCCGAGTCGGCGGCATCGACGCGATAGACCTGGCGTGCGGCGTGGGAATACACCCAGAGCACGCCGGCCGGGCTGACGGTGGCGGTCGCGTCGGCGCCGAGGCTCAGCGTCGGCTGGGACTGGGCGTCGAAGTTGGCGAGGTCGGCGAGCGCGAGAATCCAGAACTGGCCGGTGGCCGCGGAGCCCACCACCACGTTGTCGCCGGCGATGAACAGTTCCGGCTGCAGCGGCGGCAGCGGCGCACTGTCGAGCACGCTCGAGGTTGCGGCGTCGACGATGTCGACCTTGGCGTCGGTGCGGTCGAACAGCAGCACCGTCGCCCCGTGTTGCACCACCTCGATGTCGGTGCCGGTACTGGCGACGACGGTGTTGAGCGCGAGCACCTGCGGGTTCGCCCGGCCGATCACCTGCGAGGTGCCGTTGGAGACCCACACCGAGCCGTCGTCGAGGGTGACCTTCTGCGCCGCATATCCGGTGGAGACCACGGCCAGGGTGATCACGAGGCTCGCGATTGCCGCCCCGCTCACCGAGCTGATGACCAGGGATCGGTGGGCGGCGAGCCACTTCTTCAGCATGACAGCCTCAGCATACGAGCCTCGAGAGCGTCACCCGGAGAAATCCACGCACTTCTCGGTACTGGCCGCGCCGGTCTTTCCCTCGCGGTTGACGGTGACGGTGATACACACCCGTTGGCCGTTCGTGGCGTCGACCGAATAGGTGCGGGTGCTCTGGATGCTCGACTGTCCGTCGCTCGTCGTCACCTGATACTGGTCCCCCGGTTTGACGCCCGGGTCGACCCAGGTGAACTGCACGGAGTCGGAGTTCGACCGTGCGGAGATGTCGGTGACCTTGGGGATGTCGGTGGAGTTCGCGCGCAGAAGCACGATCGTCGCCGCCGCCCCGAGACCGAGTACCAGCACGCCCGCGGCGATCAGGCTCCACACCAGCGCCCGTACACCCCTGTGCTGCGTAGCGGGTTCGGTGCCAGAGCTTCCGCGCTGGCTGTTCTGCCGAGCACTGCCGGACCCCGCCGGACTCGAACCGCGGATGCCCGCCTGTCGGTCGACAGCCTGGCGGTTCGACTGCTTGAGGACCGTGCCGACCCCGGCATAGCCGACCACGGCCGTGGCGCGCCGCCGGCGGCGGCCCGCCCGCGGTGCCACACCACCCTCGATCGCCCGAACCCGGGTGCGGTCGTCGAAATCGGAGACCGTCGCCATCGCCCAGTCGTGCAGCACGACCACGAAAGGCGTCTGGGGAAACCCCAGCTCGGTCTAGATGGCCTGGAGTTAAAGCACCAGTTCGAAAACGCAGAGGGGTCGGGCAAACGTCATGCGCGACA
>JBEVGK010000084.1:0-5925 GCA_040511795.1 Lacisediminihabitans sp.
AGGTCGGGTGCGCCGGTCAGAACCAGGGGGCGTTGCGGATGGCCGCCATGGCCTCGCGCCGGGCCGGCTTGTCCAGGCCGTCGATGAAGAGCGTGCCGTCGAGGTGGTCCGTCTCGTGTTGCAGCGCCTGCGCCATGACGCCCGTGCCGTCGAGCTCGATCGGATCGCCGTTCAGGTCGATGCCCGTGACGCGGGCGTAGGGATAGCGCGGGCGCTGGAAGTAGAAGCCGGGGATCGACAGGCAGCCCTCGTCGACCAGCTCCGGCTCACCGGAGACCTCGACCAGCACAGGGTTGATCACGTAGCCGATCTGGCCGTCGACGTTGTAGCTGAAGACCCGCTGGTTCACGCCGATCTGTGGGGCGGCCACGCCCGCGCGGCCGGCGACCTTCACGGAGTCCAGGAGGTCCTCGACCAGGCCGGCCACGTCATCCGTCGGTCGCACCGGGTCGGATACGGTCTTGAGCACCGGGTCCCCGAAGATGCGGATCTGGCGTTCGGTCATGACTTCTCTCCTCCGTTCTTCTGGCGCGCGGCCAGCTCTTTCTCTGCGTCGAGCAGAGCATTCTCCACGATCTCGCTGGCGGCGGGGTGCGGCCAGTACATCGACCGGGCGAGGCCCTGCACCGGGATGCCACGGCTGGCGGCGAAGACCAGCGTCTGAATCAGGATGCTCGCCTCCGGTCCGATGATATGCGCGCCCAGGATCAGCCCGGTTTCGCCGTCGACCACGAGCGTGCAGAAACTCGTGCTGTCTTCGAGCGCCCAGCCCCATGCGGTGCTGCCGTACGCGCGGGAGGTGACGATCGCGTCCGGCGCCTCCGCAGCGGTGAGCCCGAAGTAGGCCACCTGCGGGCTGCTGAAGATCGCGGCGGGGACGGGACCCGGGTCGCCGCCGATCAAGGAATCAGGGTGCAGCAGGTTGTGCTGCACGATCCGCGCCTCGTGGTTGGCGACGTGCTTGAGCTGCCATTCCGAGGAGACGTCGCCGAGCCCGTACACTCCCTCCACCGGAACCCCGCCCGACAGCGCCCGCTGTTCGGAATCCACGGCCAGGCGACCGTCGGGGTGCAGGTCGAAGCCGACCGCATCGAGGTTCAGGGTGTCGGAGTTGGGGATGCGGCCGATTGCGGAGAGCACCAGTTGCGGCCGGAGCGTCTCCCCCGTGTCGAGCGAGACGACGAGATCGTCGTCGATCGACGTGACGGCGGCGCCGGTGATGACAGTCCAGCGGGTGCGGGCGAGCTCGGTGAAGCGCTCGGCGACCTCCGCGTCGAGCCGGTCGAGCACCCGGTCGGCGCGCACCACCTGGGTGACCGCGACACCGAAGGCCGAGAACACGTGCGCGAACTCGGCCGCGACGGCGCCCCCGCCGACGATGAGCATCGAGTCGGGCAGCGCGTCGATGCGCATGATCGAGTCGGAGTCGTGGATGGCGGGGTTGCGCACTCCGTGGGCGGCCGGGAGCGGGCGTGGGCGCGAACCCGCGGCGATGACGATCCGCGGCGCGCGCAGCCGCACCCCGCTCGCGCCGACCAGCTCGTGCCGGTCGACGAAGCGCACGGTCTCGCGAAAGACCGTGACGTTCGGGATCTTCATGTCGCGGTTGCGGAACCCGGCCTCGCTCAGCGGGTCGATCCGTCCGAACACGCGGTCTCGGATCTTCGCCCACTCTGCGTGAGCGGTCGGCACCCGGAGTCCGAGGCCGCCCGCGTGCAGGGCGTCGGCCGCGACATCCGCGACATGGACGAACATCTTGGTCGGGATGCAGCCCGCGTTGAGGCAGGTGCCCCCGAAGTGCTCGCCGTCGTCGATGAGCGCGATGCTCAGGTGTGAGAGCTCGCGGCTGATGATCGAGTTGCCCGAGCCGCCCCCGATGATGATCAGGTCGAAGTCGAGCGCACCCGTGTCCGGCGGCGTCGGCACGGCCTCAGGCACCCTGGCGCACGGGTAGGCCGTCCATGACGAGCGCGGCGAGCTCGCGGGCGGAGTTGCGGGTGAGCGGCTTGAGCGCGGCGTAGTCGATCACCGAGCCGGCGGCGAGCTGAGGGTCGTACGGGATGCGCACGATCTCGCGCACCCGGGACTTGAAGTGCGCCTCGATCTCTTCGAGCTTCACCAGGTTGGTGCCCTGTGTCGCCGTGTTGAGCGCGACGACGGCGTTCTTCACCAGGTCGCCGTATCCGTTGGCCTCGAGCCAGGTGAGGGTCTCGGAGGCGAGCCGCGCCTCGTCGACGGACCCGCCGGAGACGATGACCACCGAATCGGCGCGCTGCAGGGTCGCCCGCATCACCGAGTGCACGATGCCCGTGCCGCAGTCGGTGAGCACGAGCGAGTAGAACCGGGCGGCGAGGTCGGCGACCACGTTGTAGTCGTTCTCATCGAAGGCCTCCGAGAGCAGCGGGTCGGTGTCCGAGGCGAGGATGTCCAGCCGAGTGTCGTCGCGGGACACCATCGTGGAGAAGTCGTTGAAGCTGGTGATCGTGGGGGCGAGAGTCACGATGTCTCGCACGGTCGACCGGGTCTGCTTGTTCACCCGCTCGCTCAGCGTGCCGCGGTCGGGGTTGGCGTCGACGGCGATCACGCGGTCCTCTCTGGCATCCGCCAACGCCATTCCGAGCAGTGCCGTCACCGTGGTCTTGCCGACCCCGCCCTTGCGGGTGAGCACCGGGATGAACCGTGCGCCGCCCTCGAACCGCTTGTCGATGCGGGCCTCGAGCTCCTTGCGCGCCCGCACCTTGGGCGAGTCGCCACGGTTCACCAGATGGAAGGTGATGGCATACACGAACGCGTTCCAGCCGCCCTCGGGTGCGGTGCGGCGTTTGTGGTTCTTCTCGATCAGCCGGTCGGCGGTGAGCATCGACGCGGTCTCGGGAGATGTCGAGACCTCACCGTCTCGGCGGCCTCGCCGGGTGTAGTTCCTGCCGTCGCTCTCGGGCAGCGGCACGATCACCGCCTCATCGGAGACGACGGCGACGGATGTCGTGGCCGGCTGCGCGATATCGATGGACGTCGTCGTCGGCTGCACCACCTCGACCGCGCCAGGGTTCACCGGAACCTCCACGATGGCGACGGCGAGCTCGTCGTCCGGGGTCGCGTGGACGGTGGTCGGCAGGTTGACCGCGATGCTCAACGACTCCGGCAGGGCGGCGGCGAGGTCGCCGGAGGATGCATCGACGAGCTCGCCGGTGCGACCGTCATCGACACCGGCACCGTCCCACTCGTTCGCGCCGTTCCGTTTGATCGCCATGATCGGGTAGCCCTTCGTGAAGTGTCAACCCTCTACATTACCGCGAAGGCGTGCTCACCCTCCGGGTGGGGTCGGCGGCCCGAACCCCGCGTTACCGGGGCTCGATGTCGACCAGCAGGTCGCCGGCATCCACCTGCTGGGTCTTCGGGATGGCGAGCCGGCGCACGGTGCCGGCGACGGGCGAGGTGATCGCCGCCTCCATCTTCATCGCCTCGATCGAGGCGATGGTCTGCCCTGCTTCGACCTCGGCACCCTCCACGACCTGCAGGGTGACGACGCCGGAGAACGGTGCGGCGATCTGACCGGGGCGGGAGAGGTCGGCCTTCTCCGCCGCCTTCGTGACGACGTCGATGGAGCGGTCGCGCACGAACACGGGCCGCAGCTGCCCGTTGAGGATCGTCATCACGGTGCGCATGCCCTTGTCGTCGGCATTGCCGATCGCCTCCAGGCCGACGTACAGGCTGACGCCCTTCGCGACGTCGACGACCCGTTCAGTTCCCTGGCGCAGACCGTAGAGGTAGTCGACGGTGTCGACCACCGACAGGTCGCCGTACTGCTCGCGGATCTGCTCGAACTGCTTCGTCGGCCCGGGGAAGAGCAGGCGATTGAGGGTGGAGCGGCGGAGCTTCGCATCTCCGGCGAGGCCTGCGCGGTCTGCATCCGTGATCTCCTCTACTCCGATCTTCACGGTGCGGCCGGCGAGCACCCTGGTGCGGAACGGCTCGGGCCAGCCACCGGGAAGCTCGCCCAGCTCACCGGCCATGAAGCCGATCACCGAATCGGGGATGTCGTACCGATCGGGGTTCGCCTCGAAGTCGGCCGGGTCGGCGTCGACCGCGGCGAGGGCCAGGGCGAGGTCGCCGACCACCTTGGATGAGGGGGTGACCTTGGGCGGGCGGCCCAGGATGACGTTCGCCGCCGCGTACAGGTCCTCCACTTTCTCGAACTGGTCGCCGAGACCGAGCGCGATCGCCTGCTGGCGCAGGTTCGACAGCTGCCCCCCGGGGATCTCGTGGGTGTAGACGCGGCCGGTCGGGCCGGGAAGGCCGGACTCGAAGGGCATGTAGGCGCGGCGCACCGCCTCCCAGTACGGCTCCAGATCGGAGATGGCCTGGAGCGAGAGCCCCGTGTCCCGCTCGGTGTGGGCGAGCGCGGCGACGAGAGCGGATGCCGACGGCTGGCTGGTGGTTCCGGCCATCGGCGCACTCGCGACATCCACCGCGTCCGCCCCGGCACGGGACGCCGCGAGCAGGGTGGCCAACTGACCACCCGCGGTGTCGTGCGTGTGGACGTGCACCGGCAGGTCGAAGCGATCGCGCAGCGCAGTGACCAGCTTCTCCGCCGCACCCGCACGCAGCAGGCCCGCCATGTCCTTGATCGCCAGGATGTGCGCGCCGGAGGCGACCATCTCATCCGCGAGGCGCAGGTAGTAGTCGAGCGTGTAGAGCGTCTCGTTCGGGTCGAGTAGGTCGCCGGTGTAGCAGAGTGCGACCTCGGCGACGGCGCTGCCGGTCTCGAGCACGGCGTCGATCGCCGGCCGCATCTGTGAGACATCGTTCAGCGCGTCGAAGATGCGGAAGATGTCGACACCCGACGCTGCGGCCTCGCGCACGAAGGCGCTGGTCACCTCGGTCGGGTACGGCGTGTAGCCGACGGTGTTGCGGCCACGGAGCAGCATCTGGATCGCCACGTTGGGGAGCGCCTCGCGCAGGGCGACGAGACGCTCCCAGGGGTCCTCACCGAGGAAGCGCAGCGCGACGTCGTAGGTCGCCCCGCCCCAGGCCTCGACCGAGAACAGCTCCGGCGTCATCCGCGCGACGTATGGGGCCACCGCCACCAGGTCTTTGGTGCGCACGCGGGTCGCCAGCAGCGACTGGTGGGCGTCGCGGAAGGTGGTCTCCGTGACGGCCAGTGCCGTCTGTCGGCGCAGGGCACTGGCGAAGCCGACCGGGCCGAGGTCGAGCAGGCGCTGACGCGATCCCGCGGGAGCGGGAGCACTCAGGTCGATCGTCGGCAGCTTGAGGGCCGGGTTGATGATGCCTGCGCCATCGCCATACGGGCGATTGACCGTGACATCGGCGATCCAATTGAGCAGCTTCGTTCCCCGGTCTTTCGACTGGTGCGCGTCGAACAGCTCCGGGCGCTCCTCGATGAACGCGGTGCTGAGATCGCCGGCCTCGAAGGACGGGTCGTCGAGCACCGCCTGCAGGAAGGGGATGTTGGTGGAGACCCCGCGGATGCGGAACTCCGCGAGTCCGCGCTTCGCCCGCGCGACCGCGGCGGCGAAGTCGCGACCACGGCAGGTCATCTTCACCAGCATCGAATCGAAGTACGGACTGATCTGGGTGCCGGGGTCGATGGTGCCACCATCGAGACGGATGCCACCGCCACCGGGCGAGCGATAGGTCGTGATCTTGCCGGTGTCCGGTCGGAATCCGGACGAGGGGTCTTCGGTGGTGATGCGGCACTGCAGCGCGGCACCCCGCAGCACCAGCGACTCCTGCCGCAGCCCCAGGTCCTCGAGAGTCTCACCCGACGCGATCCGCATCTGCGACTGCACCAGGTCGACGTCGGTGATCTCCTCGGTCACCGTGTGCTCGACCTGGATGCGCGGATTCATCTCGATGAAGACGTGCTGGCCACGGCGCTCCCCCGCGGTGTCGAGCAGGAATTCG
>JBEVGK010000085.1:0-3293 GCA_040511795.1 Lacisediminihabitans sp.
GACTCGAGGCGCTGCGGTCGGCAGTCGTGCGTCTCGGGTGTGCGCCGTACCAGTGATCGCGATTCAGGAGGTGGTGCGACCCGAGCGGCTGAAGTGACGGATGTGCGCGGCATCCGTCATTCCGACACCCGCAGTCACATCGACTCCTGAGTGGCGGAGGGGACCGGCCTCGGGCGCTCACGAACCCTGCCGAGTTGCGGGTCAGTGCGAACTGCACCCGCAATACGGCACGGTTCGCCGGAAGGGACTAGTTCTCGACGAGGCGGCGGCCCTCGAAAGCCCGGCCGAGGGTGACCTCGTCGGCGTACTCGAGGTCGCCACCGACGGGCAGACCGGAGGCAAGGCGGGTGATGCGCAGCCCGAGGTGCATCAGCATGCGCGAGAGGTAGGTCGCGGTCGCCTCGCCCTCGAGGTTCGGGTCGGTGGCGATGATGACCTCGGTGACGGTACCGTCGGCCAGCCGCTGCATGAGTTGACGGATGCGCAGGTCATCTGGACCGACACCGTCGATCGGACTGATGGCACCGCCGAGCACGTGGTACAGACCCTTGAACTCCCGGGTGCGCTCGATGGCGACGACATCTTTCGCCTCCTCGACCACGCAGATGGTGGTCGGTGAGCGGCGCGGGTCACGGCAGATGCTGCAGGTGTCCTGCTCGGTGACGTTGCCGCAGATCTCGCAGAAGTGCACCTTCTCTTTCACCGTCATCAGCACCTCGGCGAGGTGGGTGACGTCGAAGGTCTCGGTCTGCAGGATGTGGAACGCGATGCGCTGTGCCGACTTCGGGCCGATGCCGGGAAGGCGGCCGAGCTCGTCGATCAGCTCTTGAACGATTCCGTCGTACACGCCTACTGCTCTCTCGGGGCGACGCGCGGCGCGATGGCCTGTTCTTCGATGAAGCTGGCGCCGAGGATCTCGCGCACGACGGACTCGCCGTAACGCTGCTTGCCGTCGACCATCGCGACCGGCGTGCGGGCGGGGCGGGTCGGCGCCGCCGGAGTCTCGGCGACCGGCGCGGGCTTGTCGGCGACGGGCGCCCTGCGCTCTGGCGCAGGCGCGGGCCGGGTCTCCGGCTCGGCATCGCTGATCGCCGCGGTCGCCCAGCTCAGCGCGGGCTCCACGTCGGGCTCGCTCGGCTCGGGCGGCACATCGTCGAAGGGAGGAACGTCGTCGAACGGCCGGGCGTCGTCGATCGGAGCCGGGGCGGGAGACACAGCGGCAGGAGCCGGGTCGGTGACCGGGGGCTGCGCCGTGACCCACTGGGTGACCGGCATCGTCACAGTGGGAATCGACCTGGCGGCAGGTGCAGGCGCCGCGGGTGCGGGAGCAGGCACGGCGGGTGCGGTTTGGCGCCCTTCGACGGGCTCTGGGACCGGGGGGCGCTCAGGGGCCGCCACAGGTGCAGCGGGCGCCGCGGCGGGCTGCCCGGGCCGAGCATTCTCCGCGCGGGCTATCAGCAGCGGGCGGAACCCCAGCACATCGAGCACGGCCTGCTTGAGGTGGTCGGCCACCCCCTCACCCGGTGCGGAGGTCTGCTTGAGCGCGTCGACATCCGACTGGCTCTTAAAGGTGAGCACGAGGATGTTGCCGTCGCGCAGTTCCACCGGCTCGGCGGTGTAGACGACCATCCAGGCGGCACGCTTGGCCTTGCTCACGGCCTCGAGGATCTCGGGCCAGGCGTCCTTCACATGCTGGAGGGTGACGGTGCCCGCGGCGGGCGGGGTCTTCACCGCGACCGGCTTCTGCTCCTCGATCGTGCCGGTGGAGATGGTCGGTGACTGCACGTCGGTGACGGTCTCGGTCGGAGCTGCGGGGGGCCCTTCGACGAGCTCAGGGGCCGAGGTGCGCTCAGGGGCCGAGGCGCGCTTAGGGATCGAGGTGCGCTCAGGGACCGGCGGGACTGCCGGTGCGGCAGCATCCGGCCCGGCCACGCCGATGCGGCGTTCGAGCCGCTCGACCCGGGCGAGCGCGCCGCGCTGGCTGTCGTCGCTGGCGGGGACCAGCACGCGGGCGATCATGAGTTCGAGGTGGAGACGGGGGGACGTGGCACCCGTCATCTCCGTGAGGGCTGCGTTGACGACATCCGCTGCCCGACTCAGCTCGGCGGTGCCGAAGTGTGCGGCCTGCGCCGCCATGTGGTCGAGCTCCTCCTGCTGGATGCCGCGCAGCACTGCCGCGGCGCCCTCGGCGACGGAGCCGACCGAGTATGCGCTGACGACGATGAGGTCGCGGAGGCGCTCGAGCAGGTCTTCGACGAAGCGGCGCGGGTCTTGCCCGGTCTGGATGACCCGGTCGACCGCGGTGAAGGCTGCGGCGGCATCCCGAGCACCGAGCGCGTCGACGACCTCGCCGAGCAGCGCCCCGTGGGTGTATCCGAGCAGCGCGACGGCCCGCTCGTAGGCGACGCTCACGCTCCCTGAGCCCGTCGAAGGGTCTGACCCGGCGATCAGCTGGTCGAGGATCGACAGCGTGTCACGCACGGACCCGCCACCGGCGCGCACGACGAGCGGCAGCACGCCGCCCTCGACCTCGACGCCCTCGGCGGCAGCGAGCGACTGCACGTACTCCAGCATCTGCGCGGGCGGCACCAGCCGGAACGGGTAGTGGTGCGTGCGCGACCGGATCGTGCCGATGACCTTCTCGGGCTCGGTGGTCGCGAAGATGAACTTGACGTGCTCCGGCGGCTCTTCGACGATCTTGAGCAGCGCGTTGAAGCCCTGCGGCGTCACCATGTGCGCCTCGTCGAGGATGAAGATCTTGAAGCGGTCGCGGGCAGGTGCGAAGACGGCGCGGTCACGGATGTCGCGGGCGTCATCCACCCCGTTGTGGCTCGCGGCGTCGATCTCGACGACGTCCATCGAGCCACCACCATCGCGCGACAGCTCGACACACGACGGGCAGACGCCGCACGGAGTGTCGGTCGGACCTTCGACGCAGTTGAGGCAGGGGGCGAGGATGCGGGCCGATGTGGTCTTGCCGCAACCGCGCGGACCGCTGAACAGGTAAGCGTGGTTGACCCGATCGGTGCGCAGTGCGGTGCGCAGCGGATCGGTCACCTGGGACTGGCCGATCAGTTCGGCGAAATTCTCTGGCCGGTAACGGCGATACAGGGCGGTGACCACCGGTACAGACTACCCGGCGCCACCGACACAGCGGCCGGGAACGGGCACGCTGTGAGCGGATACCCGTCCCCGGCCCCGGGGTGCCCGTCGCCGCGGGTTCGTGATGGCGCAGACATCCGTGAGTTGCATGTTCGAGTCGTTATTCGGTGATCGAAACCACTCGAACATGC
>JBEVGK010000086.1:0-4742 GCA_040511795.1 Lacisediminihabitans sp.
CGGGTCGTGACCATCAGCTCGGCGGTTCCGCGCTGGATCGTCGTCATCGCCGCGATCGGTGCGGTCTTCGTGCTGCTGCCGATCGTCGCGATGACCACTCGGGTGGACTGGGCGCAGTTCTTCCCGCTCATCTCGTCTCCGGCATCCCGTGACGCCCTGCTTCTGAGCCTGCGTACGTCGCTCGCGGCCACCGCGGTCTGTGTCGTGCTGGGCGTGCCCATGTCGCTCGTGCTGGCTCGCACGACCTTCCCCGGGCAGCGTGTCGTGCGCGCACTGGTGTTGCTGCCGCTGGTGCTGCCGCCGGTGATCGGCGGCATCGCCCTGCTCGCGGCCTACGGGCGGATGGGGGTGCTGGGGCAGACCTTCCAGGTGCTGGGCATCCAGATCGCGTTCTCCACCACGGCGGTCGTGCTCGCGCAGTCCTTCGTCGCCCTTCCCTTCCTCGTGCTGAGCCTGGAGGGGGCGCTGCGCATCGCCGGAACCCGGTATGAGGCGGTCGCCGCGACCCTGGGTGCGAGCCCCTCGACGGTGCTCTGGCGGGTGACGATGCCGCTGGTGGTGCCCGCGATCCTGTCCGGCGCGGTGCTCTCCTTCGCCCGAGCTCTCGGCGAGTTCGGGGCCACCCTGACCTTCGCCGGCAGCCTGCAGGGAGTCACCCGCACCCTCCCGCTCGAGATCTACCTGCAGCGGGAGACCGACCCGGATGCGGCGGTCGCCCTCGCCCTCGTGCTCGTCGTCGTGTCGCTGCTGGTCGTCGGCCTCACGCTGCGCACCTCCGGCATCGCGAGACGGTCGGCCCTGTGACCGGGATGATCCTGTGACCGGCCTCGCCTTCCACGCCACGGTTGCCGCGCGGCGGTTCGACCTCGCGCTCGACGTGCCGGAGGGCACGACCGTGGCGATCCTCGGCCCGAACGGCGCCGGCAAGTCGACCCTGCTCGAGCTCGTCGCGGGACTGCTGCGTCCCGACACCGGAGCGGCCGAGTGGAACGGTGTGCCCTTCTTCGGCCCGGATGTCTGGCTGCCGCCGCATCGTCGCGGGGTCGCCCTGCTCGCCCAGGAGGCGCTGCTGTTCCCGCACCTCACCGTGCTGGAGAACGTCGCCTTCGGGCCGCGCAGTGCCGGCCAGGCGCGTGCGACGTCTCGCGAGACGGCACTGCGCTGGCTCGAGGAGGTGGAGGCGGCCGAGCTCGCCGCGAAGCGGCCCGGCGAGCTCTCCGGCGGCCAGGCCCAGCGCGTGGCGATCGCCCGGGCGCTCGCCGCCGACCCGGCCCTGCTGCTGCTCGACGAGCCGCTCGCGGCGCTCGACATCGCCGTCACGCCGACCCTGCGGCGCATGCTGCGGCGCGTGCTCGCCGGGCGCACCGCGATCGTCGTCACACACGAGGTTCTCGACGCGCTGACCCTTGCCGACCGGGTGGTCGTGCTCGGGCGCGGGGGTGTGGTGGAGCAGGGCGACACGCGGGAGGTGTTGGAGCGGCCGCGGCATCCGTTCACTGCGGAGCTCGCGGGACTCAACCTGCTGCTGGGCCGCGTCGTCGAGGGCGGGATCGACACCGCCGTCGGTCGGGTATCGGCCGCATCCACGCTCATCGTCGGCGCCCGCGGCTGCGCTGCCGTGCGGCCATCGGCGATCACGGTGCACGCGACCGAGCCAGATGCCCGCCCCGGCCTGAACGTCGTGCGGGCCGAGGTGAGCGACGTGGAACCGCGCGGAGATGTCATCCGGGTGCGCAGCGCTGGCCTGTTCGCCGACCTCACGCCGGCCCAGGCCGCCGCCCTCGATCTCGTGCCGGGGAGCGTCGCGTGGTTCTCTTTCGCGGCAGACGACGTGTCCCTCTATGGGCTCTGATCGCGACATCCCGATGACACGCGCTCTCGATAGGGTGTGCCAATGACGCAGCACGCGGCGATTCTGCAGCCGGGCCAGGGGCCGATCCGCGCACGCACCTATCTGCCCGCCGACCCGACCGAGGTGCTCTGGGGGCGGCTGCCCTGCGCCAGCGATGCGCCCGTGCTCACCGTGTCGCCCGGTACCGAGATCACGATCGACACGATCAGCCACGAGGGAATCCACGAAGACCAGGGGCGGGACCCGCTGGCCTTCTTCGACGGCTTCGGCGTCCGGCCGCACGAGGTGCTGACGGATGCCGTCGCGCTCGCCGCCTCCGACTACCGCCGTGACCCGGCTCTCGACGGCCCGCACGTCATCACCGGACCGATCGCAGTGACGGGCGCGCAGCCGGGGGATCTGCTCGCCATCACCATCGTCGAGACCCTGCCGCGCGTGCCCTACGGCGTGATCTCCAACCGGCACGGCCGCGGGGCGCTGCCGGACGAGTATCCGATCGACGGCGACGTGGTGAGCGTGTTCGCGGCCGTCGACGGGTCGCACGGAACGATGCCGCGCGTGCTCGGCGGCGAGCACACCGTGCGCTTTCCGCTGCACCCCTTCCTCGGCATCATGGGGGTTGCCGTGCCCGGCGACGTGCGCCCGCACTCGGTGCCGCCGGGCCCGCACGGGGGCAACATCGACATCAACCTGCTCACCGCCGGCAGCACGCTCTACCTTCCGGTGCAGGTGCCCGACGCCCTGTTCTACGTGGGCGACCCGCATTTCGCACAGGGAGATGGCGAGGTCGCCCTCACCGCGATGGAGGCGTCGCTGAGGGTGACGGTGCGCCTCGCGGTGATTCCGCAGGCCGAGGCGCTCGCGCTGTTCGGTGAGCTGGTCGGGCCGCTGGCCGAGACGAGCGATTTCCTGATCCCGACCGGAATGAGCGAGGACCTCGACGAGGCGGTGCGACGGTGCGTGCGCGCCGCGATCGCACTGGTGCAGGCGCGCTTCGGCATGGACGCGGCCCACGCCTACGCGTATCTCAGCGCCGCGACGGACTTCAACATCTCCCAGGTGGTCGACATCGTCACCGGGGTGCACGCCCGCGTACGAAAGGCCGACTTTGTCTGAAGAATCGATCCCCGACGGACTGCTCGAGGCGTTCTGGGGCTACGAGAACGCGCTCATGGCCAACGACCTCGCCGCGCTCGACGGCTTCTTCGCACCCGGCCCGCAGACGATCCGCGGAGACGCCGGCGGCATCCTGATCGGCCACGAGGCGATCAGCGCGTTCCGGCGCGGGCGCGGGGGAGCGCCGGCCCGCAGCATCGGCGAGGTGCACGTGCGCAGGATCGCGGATGACACGGCCGTGGTCATCGCCCAGACGATCCCGAGCACGGGTGGGCGCGGCCAGCAGACGCAGATCTGGTGCCGCACCACGGACGGCTCGTGGGTGGTGGAGGCCGCGCACGTGAGCCAGCCCGCGCCGGCGATTGCGAGTTCGATCTGGCGGGTCGTCGGGTCCCCGCTCGTCGCGGGGGCGACATCCGGTGCGCTGCTCGGCCAGACGGTCGCGGTGAAGGACCTGTTCGCGGTCGCGGGGTACGCCACCGGCGCCGGGGTGCCCGCGTTTCTCGTGTCGCGCACGCCGACCGCGGAGCACGCCGCCGCGGTGGCCGAGCTGCTCGCCGCCGGCGCGAGCGTGCAGGGGATCGCCCAGACCGACGAGTTCGCGTACAGCATCGCCGGGCGCAACGCGCACTACGGCACCCCGCCGAACGGCGCGGTGCCGGGCGCACTCCCCGGCGGTTCGTCGAGTGGTCCGGCCTCCGCCGTCGCCCTCGGGCAGGCGTCGATCGGCCTGGGTACCGACACGGGCGGCTCCATCCGGGTGCCCGCCTCCTATCAGGGGCTCTGGGGGCTGCGCACGACCCACGGCTCTGTGAGCAGGACCGGGATGCTGCCGCTCGCGCCCTCCTTCGACACCGTCGGCTGGCTCACCCGCGATGCCGTGACGCTGGACCTCGCGGCATCCGTGTCGCTGGATGTCACGGCGCAGCGTCCGGTATCACCGTCGTACGTCGTCGATCCGGCCTTCGTCGCACTCGCGACACCCGAGGTGCAGGCTGCTTTCGCCGTGGCGATCTCCGGGTTGTCCGCCACCCCGGTGGAGCTCGGTGATCCGGACGAGCTCGTCGAGGCGTTCCGGGTGACGCAGGCGTCGGAGGCGTGGATGTCGGACGGCGCCTGGGTCGAGGCCCACCCCGGAGCACTCGGCCCCGACATCGCCGCGCGGTTCGCCATCGCGAAGGGGATCACCGAGGGGCAGGCGCTCGCCGGAGCATCTGCCTTCGACTCTGCGCGCGCTCACCTCGACCGCGTGCTCGGTGACCGCATCCTGCTGCTGCCGTCCGCGTCCTCCGCGGCACCGTCGACCACGGCGGCGGGGGAGGAACTGGAGGCGATCCGGGCCAGCACGCTGCGGCTCACCTGCATCGCTGGGCTGACCGGACGCCCGGCGTTGAGTGTGCCGCTCATGTCGGTGCCCGCGGAGACGACCGCCGTCGCACCCGTCGGGCTGTGCCTGGTCGGGCCACGGTACGGCGACGTCGCGCTCATCGCGCTGGGTGCCTCGCTGGCCGAGTAGCTCCGGGCGCGGTCATCCTCTTCCGAAATGACGGGGATTCTGCGGAAGCGGCCTCAGATCGCACAGCTTTCCCTTCCTGCTGCGATATCCCCGTCATTTCGGAAGACAGCCCGTCATTTCGGAAGACGAGTGTTAACCCGCGTGAAACACCTGTTCCGTAGACTGCACGGGTGGAACAACTGATTCAGAGCCAGCCGATCAACCCGCCGCAGCGCCTGCTGATGGGCCCCGGCCCGGTCAACGCGCATCCGCGCGTGC
>JBEVGK010000087.1:0-7483 GCA_040511795.1 Lacisediminihabitans sp.
AGGACGAAGCGCTGCACGTGTCGGTGCTGCACCCGGCGCGAGCGCCCCGATCCGCCGGGGTCGTCGGGCATCAGACGCGAGATGCACACGTTGTCACTCGTCAGGGATTCCCGTGCTCGGATCCGGCGAGCACCTGGCTCGCCCTTGCCTCCGTCGTCGACCAGAACGAGCTCGTCGTGGCGGGCGACCACCTGCTGCTGGATCCGTATCAGCTCGACCCGCATGACGTCCGCCCGTACACGACCCTTGAGCAGCTGACGACGGCCGTCGAGGACTTTCACGGCCGCGGGGCGCGAGCTGCGGCATCCGTTCTCCCGTTGCTGAGCAGTCGCGCGGAGTCGCGTACCGAGACTCTGCTGCGACTCCTCCTGCTGCGATCCGGGCTACCCGAGCCGGAGGTGAATCCCAACGTATTCGACAGCGCCGGGCGCTTCATCGCCCGCGCCGACCTGCTATTTCGCGAATGGCGGGTCATCGTCGAATACGACGGCGAACAGCACCGGGTCGACGATCACCAGTATGAAATCGACCTGCATCGCCTCGAGCGGTTGAGGTCCGCGGGCTGGACCGTGGTGCAAGTGCGCAAGCGCGGACTCTTTGTGACTCCCGCTGACACCGTCGCCAGGGTCGTGCGGGAACTTCGGGCAAACGGATGGCCGGGCTGACGCGATCCCGCTCCTCCAGGTGTCACAAATCGACCCTCCACGCGAAAGTGAGGTCGATCTGTGACAACTCGAGGAAGGATTACACAGACGCCCGCTACGACAGGATGTCCTTCCGTGCGAATCGCGCATAGGCGAGCGCGCCGAACACCACGATGTACCCCGCCTGCAGCACCGCGTTCGACGCGAACGAGTCCCAGGCGATCGGCTGCCGCAGCAGGTCGCCGAAGCTCAGCCAATAGTGCGAGAACAGAAACGGATGCAGCCATTCCAGCTGCGGCAGCGAGTCGGCGATCTGCACCGCGACATCCAGCACCACGGTCGCGGCCATCGCGCCGACCGGCACGTCGGTGAGGGTCGAGATGAACAGCCCGACGGCCGCGAAGCCGAGCAGGCTCAGCGTCACGTACAGCGCGATGAGCAGCGCGCGCAGGAGGGCATCGCCGACGTCGATCGTGTCCCCCGAGAGCAGCGTCGTCGGCCCGATCGGAAACAGCGCGGCACCGATCAGCGCGCCGGCGACCGCCACGGTCAGACTGGCGGCGAGGCAGAACAGCGCGATGCCGATGTACTTGATCACGAGCAGACGGATGCGGCCAGCCGGCGCCACCAGCAGATACCGCAGTGTGCCCGTGCTCGCCTCACCCGCTATCGCATCTCCGGAGACGACGCCGACGGTCAGCGGCAGAAAAAGCGGAACCGCCAGCAGCAGCCCGGCGAAGGTCACGAATAGGCCGTTCTCGCTGATCTGACTGATGAACGCCGGCCCGCGCCCCGAGCCGGTGATCTTCACCGCGACCGCCACCAGCACCGGCACGGCGGCCAGCGCGAGCAGCATCGCCCAGGTGCGCTTGCGCCGGAACAGCACCGTGATCTCCGAGGCGAGCAGCGCCAGCCCCACACTATTGCGCAACGTCGAACCCCTCGCCGGTGAGGGCCACGAAACGATCCTCGAGACTGGGACGCTCCACCGCGAACGCCCGCACGCGCACTCCGGCTGCCACGAGGGCCGGCACGATGTCATCCGGGTTCACGGACGAACCGAGAGGTGCGACCACAGCCTGGTCCGATGCGCCGTGCTCGATCGAGGCGAGCAGCCCAAGCCCGGCCAGCGCGCTGACGGCGGCCGCGGCATCCGGTGTGGAGAGACGGATGCCCGGCTCGCCCACCCGTCGCAGCTCCTCGAGCGTGCCCTGGGCAACCAGCCTGCCCGCGCTCATCACCGCCGCGTGCGTGCACATCTGCTCGATCTCCGCCAGCAGGTGACTGGAGACGAACACCGTCGTCCCCTCGGCGGCGAGCGAACTCACCAGCGAGCGGACTTCGCGCGTTCCCTGCGGATCGAGTCCGTTGGTGGGCTCGTCGAGCACGAGCAGGTCGCGCGGCATGAGCAGCGCGTTCGCGAGTCCGAGCCGCTGTTTCATGCCGAGCGAGTACGCCTTCACCTTCTTGCGTCCCACCCCGGCGAGCCCGACGCGGTCGAGCGCGGCCTCGACCCGTGCCGCGCGACTGTCAGACGGTGCGTGCCGGTCTGCCGAGTCGAGTCGGCGCAGGTTGGCGGTGCCGGAGAGGAACGGGTAGAAACCCGGTCCCTCCACGAGCGCGCCCACGTTCGGCAGCACCGCGCGCAGCCGGGCGGGCATCGACTCGCCGAGCACCGTGGCGGTCCCGCTCGATGCCGAGATCAGGCCGAGCAGCATGCGGATGGTGGTGGTCTTGCCCGAGCCGTTCGGTCCGAGGAAGCCGAACACCGAGCCGCGGGGCACACGCAGGTCGACGTTCTCGACGGCGGCCTGCGCGCCGAAGCGCTTGGTCAGGCCGCCCGTCTCGATCGCGAGCGAACCGTCGCTCACTTCGTCGACGACGCGGCGACGGCCTGCAGGTGGGATGTCGGCACCGACCCGGCGAGTACCCGGCCATCATCCGTCACCAGCACGTTCACCAGCGCGGTGTGGAACACCCGCCCTCCGGCGACGGCCGTGGTGAGCTGCGTGAACTGCTTCACCGAGCTGAGCTTGGTAAGCGAGGAGTCCGCGGGGCTCACGACCACCGCGTCCCAGCCGGTTCCGACGACGGTCGGCTTCGTGGTTTCGGGTGCGGGCGCGGTAGGCCGCGCGGAATGCTCCGCCACCTTCTTCTCCGTCACCTTCGCACTCTTCGGCGGGGTGAAGGTGAAGAGCCGGGAGTCGGGCGGGCCGACCACCAGGTTGGTGAACCCGATGCGGAACGCGGGGTCCTTCTGTCCGCGCGCCGTGGCGGTGACCTGCAGGGGAAGGCCGGTCTTCGCGTCCACCGCGATGGCGACAGAGCCGATCAGCGTGCCAGTGGCCTTCGGCTTCAGCACCAGCGAGTAGACGGCGCGATTGGCGACGGAACCGTGAGCGCCGACGCTCAGCCTCGTCGATCCATCGAGTTTCGCGATGATGGCGCGGGCGAGTTCGCTCGGCGTCATCGCCGTCGGGTTCGGGGTGGCGCTGCTGCGCGCGGGAAGCGTGCTGTGCACGGCCGTGTTCTTCTTCGAATCGTAGACCCAGACATCCGTGCCGTTACGGATGACGTCTTGCTCAGCCATCTGCTTCAGCACTTGCACGCGAGCCTTCGTCGGCCCGTCGACATAGACCCGCGCGGTCTGCGGGGTGGAGAGCAGGGTCAGCAGCGACGAGATGTCGTCGCTCTCGGAGCCGCCCGAGGCCGCCGGCAACGAGGGGAGCCCGAGATCCGAGCTGGTCTTCACCGCTCCGGAGAAGGCATCGGTCTCACTGTCGGCGACGAGCGCGAGCACCTGCTCGGGCGTCTTGGTATCGAGCGAGACCGCGGCGTTCGCCGAGACCGGCACCGCGACGGCGCCGAGTGTGACTGCCGCAACGGCGACGGCGGGAATCCAGCGAGCAATTCGGGACATGGCGGGTGACCTCTCGTAGAGATAGCGCACAAGCTACGCCGACAACCTTCCGGTTGTCTCCGAAGCTGTATCTCTCCGAATCTAGGCGAATCGGCGCACCCTTCCTAGGCTGGTGGAATGGACGAACCCCAGCCAATCTCTTACGGTGCCCTCGAGAAGGGGACTCCGGTGCTCAGCAACACCGGCGGCCAGTTCGGCACGGTGCGACACGTGCTGCAGGACGAGTCGCTGGATCTCTTCGACGGGCTCGCCGTCGACACGGCGCACGGCCTGCGGTTCGTCTCTCGCGATGCGGTCGAATTCATCTACAGCACGGTGGTGCGCACCTCGCTCACCGACGCCGAGGTGGAGTCGCTGCCGAAGCCGGAGGGCCCAGAGGTGTTCCATGCCGACCCGACTCTCGACACCGGCGACTCGCTCAGCGCCTGGTTCGGTCGTGCCTTCCGTCGCGACCATTGGACGCGCGACGAGTGATGCACAGGTAGCCGGCGCGCTTCCCGGTACCTGAGAATTTGTCGCCGGGCGGGACGCTCCGCTAACGTTCCCCTGGCGCCTGCCACTCTCGAGGCGCCCGGGGGGAGAAAGATGCATCGGGGAAGAATTGCCTGGCTCATCGGATTAGGCGCGCTTGCGGTAGCGGTGGCGGTGGTCCTCTCCTTCGCCCGAGCCGGGCGCCTGCACGATCTCGGAGTGCTGGTGTTCGTTGCGGCGGCCGCGTTGGCCGGTGGGTACGTAATCGCGAACATCGGCCACCGGAACCGACGAGACGGTCTCCGAGCAGACAACCCCGGAGCTCTCGTGCTGATCGCGCGTCGCAGCAGCGAGCTGCGCTGGGCGATTCTCCGCACCGATCTCATCCCCGGGGAGAACGTCTTGTCGACGGTGCTTACGCCCTTTCTCGGATTGGTGGCGAGTGGCGACGGTATCCGTGTGACAACCGGATGGCTCACGCGGTACCCGGCGTTCGAACTCTCGTGGGCCGATATCGTCTCGATTGACGTTTCCGTCGCACAGGTCTCCAGATTCACTACCGCGCCGGCGGTCGCATTGACTCTCGATACCCCACAGGGCGAGGTGGCGCTTCCCTTCGCGATCGCGCGGGACACCGCCACCGGCCTGCGGTATCGCAGCTTCGCGGAAATCGACGAGGTGACGGCCGAGCTCCGGCGGGCCCGTGACCTCGCGACCCGCGAACGAGGGTGATAATGGTGTGCGCTGCGGCATCGGGTCCGCGCTGAACACGTCGACGAAGCCGGGTACTGCAACTCATGGAGCCACAGAAGGTTCGCGCCCCCAACATCCGTGATGTCGCACGTCTCGCGGGCGTCTCGTATCAGACGGTCTCCCGCGTTCTGAACAACTCGGAAGCACTGCGCCCGAGCACCAAGGAACGCGTGCTCGAGGTGATCGATCAGATCGGCTACCGGCCCAACCAGGCCGCGCGCGCCCTGGTCACCAGCCGTTCGCGGACCATCGGCGTGCTCACCTCGCAGACCGCCAGCTACGGGCCGGCGACCATCCTCACCGCGATCGAGGAGGCGGCCCGCGACGCCGGATACGTCATCACCACGACGAGCCTCGCCACCAGCGACTATGAGGCGATCCGGGAACGACTCGAGTATCTGGTCAACCAGTCGATCGAGGCGCTCATCGTGATCGCGCCACAGGTGCGGGTGTTCCAGGCGATCACCGAGCTCGAAATGCGCATCCCCATGGTCATGCTCGACTCCACCCGGCGCGACGTGCCCAGCGTCTCCGTCGACCAGGTGTCTGGGGCCCGCATGGCGGTGCGCCACCTCGTCGAACAGGGGCACCGTCGCATCCTGCACCTTGCCGGACCGCAGGACTGGATCGAGGCCGAAGCACGGATGCGCGGCTACGTCGACGAGATGGTGGACGCCGATCTGGTGGCCTACCCTCCGATCCTCGGCGACTGGACGGCAGACCACGGGCACTACGTCGGTCGTGAACTCATGCGCAACCGCGACTTCACCGCCGTCTTCGCGGCGAACGACCAGATGGCGCTCGGCCTGCTGCATGCCTTCCGCGAGGGCGGCCTGGATGTGCCCGGCGAGGTGAGCGTCGTCGGCTTCGACGACATCCCGGAGGCGGCGCACTACTGGCCACCGCTCACCACCGTGCGGCAGGATTTCGTCGAGATCGGGAGCAGGGCGCTCTCGCTGCTCCTCGGGCAGCTCGGGGGAGTGCGCGAACTCGACTACTCGCAGATCGCGCCGGAACTGGTCATCCGCGACTCGACGGCTCCACCGCGCAGCCCCTAGACCGTGAGCACCTGGACGATCCGCACCAACACCGCCCGCGACGATGGCGTGCGCTGTGTTCAATTAGGTCACGATCTTATTCAATTTGCGTTAACTTCTTGACGTCAACCGGCTCGTGATGCACTGTCGTCTCTATGTCTGCATCGCCGCGCTCGCTTCGTCCCGGCGCGCGCAATCCGGGCTCGCAGACGGCGCTCCGTGAGCTGAATCAGCAGCGCATCGCCGACACCCTGCTCGCCAGCGGCCCGTCGACGCAGGCAGAACTCGCGCGCCAGACCGGCCTGTCCACCGCGACGATCTCCAACATCGTTCGCATCATGTCGGATGCCGGAATCGTCGAGACCGAGCCGACCACCAGTTCCGGACGACGGGCGCTTCTCGTGCGGCTGTCGAACCGCGGCGCGGTCGCGGTCGGTATCGACTTCGGTCGCCGTCACCTGCGCATCGCCATCACGACCCTGGGCTACGACGTGGTCGCCGAGGAGAACATCGAACTCGCGATGGGCCACCGGGCCGAGGAGGGCATCGAGACCGCATCGAGCCTGCTCGCCAAGATGCTCGCCGACAACGACATCGCGCACAGCTCTGTGCTGGGCATCGGTGTCGGCATCCCCGGCCCGATCGATCGACGCGCCGGACGCGTGGTGCAGGGCGCGATCCTGCCCGAATGGGTGGGCATCGAACTGGCCGACCTCGAGGTCGGGCTGCGATTTCCCGTCGTCTTCGATAACGACGCCAACCTGGGCGCGCTGGCCGAGGTCACCTGGGGACCGCACAGCGAGATCGACAACCTGGTGTTCGTCAAGGTGGGCTCCGGCATCGGCGCCGGTCTCATCCTGAATGGGCGTCCGTTCTACGGCGGCCTCGGCATCACCGGCGAGATCGGCCACGACACGATCACCGACAACGGCGTCGTCTGCCACTGTGGCAACCGCGGCTGCCTCGAGACCGTCGCCTCCACCTCCGTCATGCTCGACCTGCTCGCCCGCGCCGGTGTGACCCGGGTCGGGCAGATCGTCAGCCGCGCCCGCGCGGGCGATTCCGCCACGCTGCGGGTGCTGGATGATGCGGGGCTCGCGGTCGGTAGAGCGCTTGCCAGCGTCGCAAACCTGATCAACCCGGAGGTCATCGTCATCGGGGGCCCGCTGGCCGAACTCGGTGACCTCTTCCTCGGATCGATCGAACGCGGACTCATGCGGCACGCGGTGCCGAGCGTGGGGGAGAGCACCCGGCTGGTCATGTCGTCGCTCGGCGAGCGGGCCGAAGCCCTCGGTGCGGCCGCTCTCGTGCTCCAGCACCAGGCGGTGCAGCATTTCTAGAATCGCGCGCCCGTTACAGAGTTGTTGTGTTCACAACTTGACGACAAGGGGCCAGACAAGGTTTAGTCTGTTAGCGGGCAATTTCCCACGCCCCCTTACGAGACAAGGTAGTCCGGCGTTGATTACAGATGCGCGAGTCGCACGTGTGAACGTACACATTCAGCTGACGCTGTCCCTGGGGGCGCGCAATGGCAACTGAGGCACCCGAGGTCGCGGTCAAAGATCTGGCGGCCGGCCCGACCATTCTCGAGATGCGGTCGATCACCAAGGAGTTCCCGGGCGTCAAGGCGCTCGACCGGGTGTCGCTCACGGTCAAGG
>JBEVGK010000088.1:0-7543 GCA_040511795.1 Lacisediminihabitans sp.
CTGCGCACCCAGTCGAGCTCCTCGGAGAGGCGCTTGGAGAGCTTGGCGTCTTTCTTGCCCTGCACCTCGAGCCGCTCGCGCTTCTTCTCGAGGTAGGTGGAGTAGTTGCCCTCGTAGGGATAGAGGCGTCCGCGGTCGACCTCGGCGATCCAGTCCGCGACGTGGTCGAGGAAGTACCGGTCGTGAGTGACGGCGAGCACGGCGCCGTGGTACTGGGCGAGGTGCTGCTCGAGCCAGAGCACGCTCTCGGCGTCGAGGTGGTTGGTGGGCTCGTCGAGCAGCAGCAGGTCGGGCTTCTGCAGCAGGAGCTTGGTGAGGGCGACGCGACGCTTCTCACCACCGGAGAGGTTGGAGACCTGGGCGTCGCCGGGCGGGGTGCGGAGAGCATCCATTGCCTGCTCGAGCTGGGAGTCGAGGTCCCAGGCGTCGGCGGCATCGATCTCGCCCTGCAGGGTGCCCATCTCTTCGAGCAGTGCGTCGAAGTCGGCGTCGGGGTCTGCCATCGCCAGGGAGACCTCGTTGAAGCGGTCGACCTTGGCCTTGATCGGGCCGACACCCTCCTGCACGTTCTCGAGCACCGTCTTGGTCTCGTCGAGTTCGGGCTCCTGCATCAGGATGCCGACGCTGAAGCCCGGGCTGCGGCGGGCCTCGCCGTTGCTCGGGGTGTCGAGTCCGGCCATGATCTTGAGAATCGTGGATTTTCCCGCACCGTTCGGCCCGACCACGCCGATCTTGGCGCCGGGGAGGAACGACATCGTGACGTCGTCGAGGATGAGCTTGTCGCCGACCGCTTTGCGGGCGCGGACCATCGTATAAATGAATTCGGCCATGAGAAGAGTTTAGGTGGCCCGGATGGGAGCTCCCGCCGCAGCACCCGTGCTCGCTAGCATCGCGCCATGGGCACATGGAGTGGCGACCCCTTCGGCAACGACTCGGCGGTGGACTGGACCGACCAGCTGGGGGACGCAACGGACTGGAGCGGGGTGCGCGAAGCGCTGCAGGACATCGTCGACACCGACGACTACATCGACGCTGAGGTCTCGAGCATCGCGATCGCCGCGGTGGCGGTCGTCGCGTACGGTCTCGGCTTCACCGCGGTGACGGGGGTGCCGGATGCGGCGGCGGGTTTCGTTGCCCGGGTTGGGCCGCCGCCCACGGCACTGAGACCGCTCGCCTTCTCGGCCCTTGCCGCAGCAACGTCCCCGGTCACCGAACTCGCCGAGCTCTGGATGGAGGGCGGCTCCGCCGACTGGGACACGGCGAATGCGCAGCTCGAGGCGTTTCTTGGCGGGCCGTACTGACCCGGTCAGGAGGAGTCGGCCGTCAGGATGTCGAGCAACTCGCCGAGCTGACCACGCTGGGCGTCATCCAGCGGTGAGAAGAGGGTGCGCAGCACTCCCGCCGCCACTCGATGACCGTCGTCGAGCGCGGTTCGGCCCGCGTCGGTGAGGGAGTGCTCCATCCGGCGCCCTCGGCCCGCCGTTCGCACCACGAGACCTCGGGACACCAGCCGGTTTGACAGGGTTCCGAACGCCTGATCGCTCTGGAACGTCGCACCGGCGAGGTCATGACCTGACGCCCCTGGCATCCGATCGATGGCGCGGAGTGCGTCCCACTGCACGAGGCTGACCCCCACATCGCGAAGCGCTGCGTCCATCGTTCGATGGTTGCGGTACTGCGCGCGCTTGATGGTCTGCCCGAGCACTTCCAGGTTCGTCGTCACGGTGCTATCGTATCAGCATAGGTATATAAACATGTTGATTTAGGAGCACGATGTCAGCCACTCTCCCTCCCGCCCTTCCGCTGATCGAGACCGGCGCCACTACGGCACGCACGGCACTGATCCTTCACGGCGGTGGGGGCCCGCAGACGGTCACGCCCATTGCGCAGCACCTCGCCGCAACCATGCACACGCTGTCGCCGACACACCCGGGATGGGACGGCACCGCCCGACCCGACTCCATCGCGTCCGTCGCCGAGCTCGCGGCCGGCTATCTCGCGCTGCTCGCCGATCGCGGTGAACGCGATGTCGTGGTGATCGGCTCCTCCATCGGCGGATGGATCGCTCTCGAGATGGCCATCCAGGCCGCGGCCGACACGCGATACGCAGGGCTGGTCGGCGCGGTGATCGACATCGATGGTGTCGGTGCGTCAGTGGACGGCGAGCCCATTGCGGATTTCTTCTCGCTCGACCCGCGACAGCTCGCCGAGGTCGCCTGGCACGATGCCGACCGCGGCTATCGAGACCCGGCCCAGTTCACCGACGAGCAGCGCGCGATCCAGCAGGGGAATGCACGCACGATGGCCGTGATCGCCGGCGCGGGCATGAGCGATCCAACCCTTCTCGATCGCCTCGGCTCGGTGACGGTTCCGGCCCTGATGGTCTGGGGCGCGAGCGACGGTGTCGTCACCCCGGCATACGGACGCGCCGTCACCAAAGCGACGCCAGGGGCCGAGTTCGTTGAGGTCGCGGAGGCTGGGCACCTTCCGCACCTCGAGGCACCGGACGCGACCTGGGCCGTGATCGACCGCTTCCTGGCCAGGGACTGAGCGGCCTCGAGCCGCCGCACGTCCACCGAGCGAGCTCTAGGCGAGCGGCCTACCAGTCGGTCGCTCTACCAGTCGGTCGCTCTACCAGTCGATCGGGCGGGTCTTGCCGACCAGGCAGGTGCCATCGGCGAGGGCCTTCTGCACCGAGCTGGCGTAGCCGGCGCCGCTGCGCTGCCCGAGGAGACACTCCCCGCCGATCTTCACCGAGAACAGGATCGAGTCGACGGTGCCGCCGATCGCGGTCTTGTCGGGCGTCACCTGCATGTCGGCCTTGGCAAACCCCGACGCCACGAGATTGTCGACGATGTCCCGACCGTTCGCCGAACCGTTGGCGCCGATCAGCTTCGCGTTGACCAGATCGAAGAAGGGCTTCTCCTGCTCGGCAGTACCGTTCGGCACCATCGTCGGGGCCACGCTGGGCGTGGGCGACGGAGTACTCGTCACCGCGGAGGTGGTCGGCTTCGGAGTCGGGGGGCTCGAGGTGCAGCCCGCGAGTGCGCTGACCGCCAGCACCCCGACCCCGAGGGCGACGACCGCGCGGAACCCTGCCATCGTGCGATCTCCCCCGGTGCCGTAACGGCGGGCGCGAGAGCGCCGGCCGCAACGATTCTAGAGCGAAGCACGGCGCTCGACCTGGATACCGACCGCTAGAACGGCACCGGCAGGCTGGCCGTCGCCCAGGTCTCCGTCGCTGCGGCCTCGGGCTGATCAGATGCTTCGGCGTTCTCGGCGTCGGGCAGCGCATCGGGCAGCGCGTCGGACTGCGCGCTGGGCTGTGCGTCGATCGCAGGGTCCGTTGTGGCGTCGGCGGGGTCATCCGTCGGTGGCGTGCTCGCAGCCGAGTTCACGATGTTGCGCGTGAACGACGCGGTGCCCCAGCTGAGGTCGTGACCGATCGAATCGGCATCTACCTCGACGTTGGTGCCGGTCTTCTCGGCGCTGGTCCAGTCGCGGATGCGCAGGCGGCCGGTGGTGACGATCCGGTCGCCCTTGCTGATCGAGGCGGAGATGTTCAGCGCGAGCTGGCGGAATGCGGTGATGGTGTACCAGTTGGTCTCGCCATCGACCCACTTCGCCTCCCGGCGGTCGTAGCGGCGCTGGGTAGAGGCGAGCCGGAAGCTCGTGATGGGCAGTCCCTCGCTGGTGACGAGGTGCCGGGGCGGGGTGGCGACGAGGCCGGTGAGAGTGATGATGTCAGTCATGGGACGAGTGTGCGACGAGCTCGGGAGCCGCGAAACCCGCCGCCTCCGGGTTGGGGAGGCGGCGGATCATCCGCCGACTGTGGAGGACTAGATCGGCGTCACCGTGGAGCCGTGCGGACCGAGCTCCACCCCATCGACCGTGACCGACTCGGCGGAGTGGTTGAGCACGAAACGGAAGCCGCCGCGCTCGAGGATCTCCACGTGCTCGGGCGGTGCGGCGGGCAGTTCCGGCAGCGCAGAGTCGAGCACCACGCCGAGCACGGAGGCGAGGTCATCCGGTGCCGTGCCGACGTACCAGCCGACGCCGTCGCCGAACGAGTGGCGCGTGATCGCGGGCAGACCGTCGAGCATGCCACCGACGAACGTCGACAGCACCTCGGCGCCGCCACGGGTGTCGATCACCTCGCCCCACTCCTGCGCGCGCCCCGCGGCGAGCCCCGCGAGCGTGAGCGTCGGCACTTCCCCGCCGCTGAGCGACGGCTCGGCCGGAGGAGTGAACTCCTCGATCCGGATGCCGAGCACCGGCTGCAGCGCGCCAAGGTATCCGCCGGGCACGACGTGCAGATCCGCATCGAGGATGGCGGACTGGTAGCCCACCACCAGGTGACCGCCGCCCGAGACGAAGTCGGCGAGCACGGTCTGCGCCGACTCCCCCAGCACGATGGTGGCGGCCGCGACCACCACCCGGTACCCACTGAGGTCGCTCGACGGATTCGCGAAGTCGACCAGCACGCCGCGGCGCCACAGCTCGTTGTACCAGCGGAAGACGATCCGCACGTAGGAGAGCTGGGCCGGGGTCGCCTGCTGCTCGAGCGCCCACCAGCTGTCCCAGTCGAACAGGAGGGCGACCTGCGCCGAGAGTGTCGCCCCGATCACCGGGCTCAGGGTCTCGAGTTCGGCACCCAGCGCGACCACCTCGCGGAAGATGCGGGTGTCCTCCCCCGCGTGCGGCACCATCGCCGAGTGGAACTTCTCCGCACCCGCCGCGGACTGCCGCCACTGGAACTGCATGACCCCGTCCGCACCGCGTGCCACGGCCTGCAGGCTGAGGGCGCGGTACATGCCCGGCGGTTTGGCGGCGTTGCGCGGTCGCCAGTTGACCGCGCTGGTCGACTGCTCCAACAGGATCCACCGCGCTACCCCACCCAGCGAACGCATCAGGTCGCGGGTCATCGCCGCGTAGGCGGGCGCCGCCGGATCGGCGGGGTCGACGTAGTGGTCGTCGGAGATGAAGTCCAGCTCCGGCGCCCAGGCCCAGTAGTCCCCACCCTTGAAGAAGCCCATGAAGTTGGTGGTGATCGGGATGCCCGGCGTCACCTCCCGCAGGATGGCCGCCTCGGCGCGGTATACACCGAGCCACGCGTCAGACGAGAACCGGTCGAAGTCCAGCAGCTGCGTCGGATTCGGGAAGGTGGGCATCGCCCGCGGCGGCATCACCTCGGCGAAGCTGCCGTACGCCTGCGACCAGAACGCCGTTCCCCAGGCCCGGTTGAGCTCCCCGACAGTGCCGTATTTCGCCTCGAGCCAGGTACGGAAGGCCGCCGCCGACTCGTCCGAGTAGTCGTGCGGCACGTGGCAGGCGAGCTCGTTGTTGACGTGCCAGGCCTCGAGCCCCGGATGCGTGCCGTAACGCTCGGCGATCGCCCGCACCAGCCGGTCTGCGTAATGACGGTAGGTGGCCGAGCTCGGCGAGTACTGCTGCCGGCTGCCGGTTCCGAGCCGCACGCCGTCTGCGGTGACGGGCAGGACATCCGGATGCGCCAGGGTCAGCCACGGCGGCGGCGATGCGGTGGCCGTCGCGAGGTCGATGCGGATGCCACCCGCGTGAAGCCGGTTCAGGATGTCATCCAGCCACTCGAACTCGAATCGCCCGTCCTCGGGTTCGAGCTTCGCCCACGAGAACACGCCGACCGTCGCGACGGTCACCCCAGCGTTCTGCATGAGCCGCACGTCGTCGTCCCAGACCTCCCGCGGCCACTGCTCGGGGTTGTAGTCTCCGCCGTACCAGATGCGGTTCATCCCTTCACCCCTCCCGTGGCAAGCCCCGACTGCCAGTAGCGCTGCAGGAACAGGAAGGCGATGATCAGCGGCAGGATCGACACGAACGAGCCGGTCAGGACCGTCGAGAACAGCACCTGCGCACCCCCGCCGGCGGAGGCGGTCGCCTGCCACTGCGCCAGCCCGACCGTCACCGGGAAGAGGGACGGGGTGTTGAGCATGATCAGGGGGAGGAAGTAGTTGTTCCACGTCGCGACCAGCTGGAACAGCAGCACCGTGACGATGCCGGGCGCCAGCAGTCGCGCACCGATAGTGGCGAAGATGCGCAGCTCACCGGCGCCGTCGATGCGCGCCGCCTCGAGCAGGCTGTCGTCGACCGATTCGGAGGCGTAGACCCGCATCAGATAGACGCCGAACGGGCTGACGAACGAAGGAAGGATGATCGCCCACACCGAATCGGTGATGTTGGCGGCCGCGAACAGCAGGTAGGTCGGGATCGCCAGCGCCGTGAGCGGCACCATGATCGACCCGAGCACCAGCGCGAACACGGCGCTGCGCCCGCGGAAGTTGTACTTCGCCAGCGCGTAGCCGCAGGCCGTCGCCAACACCGCGGCACCGACCGCGCCCACCACCGCGTAGAGCACGGTGTTGAGCAGCCACTGCACGAAGACGCCGTCCTGGAAGGTGAACAGGTTGGCGATGTTCGCGAAGAACTCGAAGGTGCGGCCGAAGGCGAGACCGAAGGTGGTGAACAGATCGCTGTTGTCTTTGGTGCTTGACACGAAGAGCCACACCAGAGGCACCAGGAAGTAGATCATCGTGATCCAGACGATGACCGTCAGGATGTTGCTGCGCTTGTTCGATCGCAGGTGACGTCGGGATTTCGGCTTCGAGATGACGAGCGCACCTTTGCGCGCTGACAGGGCGGGCACGCTCATGACAGCCGCTCCTTCCGGTTGGTCGCGGTCTGCACCACGAAGGAGACGATCATGATGACGATGCCGAGCAGGAAGGCGATCGCCGCCGCGTAGTTGATCTCCTGGTTCTTGAACGCGACGTTGTAGGCATAGAGGTTCGGCGTGAAGTCGCTGCCGATCGCGTTCGGCGCGATGGTGAAGAGCAGGCTCGGCTCGTTGAAGAGCTGGAACGAGCCGATGACCGAGAAGATGACAGTGAGGATGATGGCCTGTCGAATCGCCGGCAGCTTGATGCTCCAGGCCACCCGGAACTGGCCGGCGCCGTCGATCTCCGCGGCCTCGTAGAGTTCCTCGGGGATCGAGCGCAGGGCCGCGTACAGGATGATCATGTTGTAGCCGATGAACTCCCAGCAGACGATGTTCATCGTCGAGCCGAGCACATTGCCGGGCGAGAGCAGGTTCGGCGCCGTGAGACCGAGCCCGTGGAACAGCTGCGTGATCAGGCCGAAGTCGGTGCCGTACAGGTAGCCCCACATCAGAGTGGCGACGACGCTCGGCACCGCATAGGGGATGAACACGAGCAGACGCACGATACGCCCGCCGCGCAGCCGCTTACTGTCGATCGCCAGCGCGAAGAAGATCGACGCCGCGAGCATGATCGGCACCTGGATGAGGAGGAACAGGGCGACCCTGCCCAGTCCACTCCAGAAGCTCGGGTCTTGCAGGGCCCTGGCGTAGTTGCCGAGGCCGGTGAAGACCTCGCCGCCCACGAGCTGCGAGCTGTAGAGGCTGATGTAGAGCGAGTAGACGAGCGGCACGATGAAGAACGCCGCGAAGATCACCAGGAACGGGATCACGAGGATCCAGGCGGCTCTC
>JBEVGK010000089.1:0-7343 GCA_040511795.1 Lacisediminihabitans sp.
AACCGTTATTCAGTCAAACCTGAACACAGGTCAGCCTGAACAACCGTTAGCCGTTCTGCAGGATTTGCTGCACAACGACTATTTGCTGCACAACGACGAACCGTTATTCAGGAGGAACTGAATTCCGGCTGGCCTGAACAACCGTTAGCCGTTCTGCAGGGTCTGCTGCACAACGGACGTCCGTTGTGCAGGGGTTGCTGATTAACGGTTAGCCGTTGTGCCGGATGGCCTGAATAACGGGAGTGTCGACGGTAGGTTCCCGGTCTCGACGGCGGCGGCGGCGAGACGCTGCAAGCTGCGCAAAACGTCCGAGCTAGCCGGCGGCGCCGGAGCGACGGGCGCGACGGCGTTCGCGCCAGCTCATCGCGGCGAGCGCCGCGCGCGCATGCTCCTGGGCTTCGGCGAGCTCCCGCTGACGGGACGCCCGACGCGCGCGCCAGGCATCCACCTCCGCATCGACGTCCCGGGTCGGGGTCACCACCGGCGGGCCGCCCTGCAGTTGACGCCGGGCCGCCACGATGCGCGAGTTGAAGTCATCCAGGATCTCGCGCACCTGCCGTTCCGACGCGACCGCGTCGAGCTGCCCATCGAGCGCGGCATTCTCGGTGCGCAGGGTCAGCGCCGGCGGCCCCAACCCGGTCAACCGCTCGCGCTCGATCTTCTGGCGGATCCACCAGTTGGGATCGTACGCCTCGTGCAGATCGCGGATCGGCTTGCCCTCGCCGGGCAGATCATCGAAATCACCACGGCGCATCGCCTGCTGGATCTGGATCTCCACGTACTGCGCTCGGGCATCCATTCGGGTCTGCCCGGCGATGTCTTTCTCGTCATCGGGCACCTCATCGCCCGTGTGATCTGTCGGCGTCGAGCCATCGAGCCGATAGCGGGCAGCGTTCAGCCGCGAATCGCGAGGCGCTGAATCGGCCATACTCCCAGCCTAGGTATGCCGGGGAGCTTTCGCATCCGAACCGACCCGTCTACGGTCGAGGGGCGACACCGCACCAACAGAAGGAGACTGTCAATGACCGACATCACCACCGTCTACGGCAACGACGACTGGTGGAAGAGCGCCGTCGTCTACCAGGTCTATCCGCGCAGCTTCGCCGACTCCAACGGCGACGGCGTCGGCGACCTGCCCGGCATCATCGACAAGCTCGACTACCTGGCCGAACTCGGAGTGGACGTCGTCTGGCTCAGCCCCATCTACGCCTCCCCACAGGCAGACAACGGCTACGACATCAGCGACTATTACGCCGTCGACCCGGTGTTCGGCAGTCTCGACGACCTCGACCGCCTCATCGCCGGCCTGCACGAACGCGGCATGAAGCTGATGATGGACCTCGTCGTCAACCACACCTCCGACGAACACCCCTGGTTCGTCGAATCGTCATCCAGCCTCGACAACCCCAAGCGCGACTGGTACATCTGGCGCCAGCCCCGCCCCGGCTTCGCGCCGGGCGAGCTCGGAGCGGAGCCGAACAACTGGGCATCCCTGTTCTTCGGCCCGGCGTGGCAGCTCGACGAGCGCACCCAGGAGTATTACCTGCACCTGTTCGCCATCAAACAGGCAGACCTCAACTGGGAGAACCCCGAGGTTCGGCAGGCCGTGTACGAGATGATGCGCTGGTGGCTCGATCGAGGCGTCGACGGCTTCCGCATGGACGTCATCAACTTCATCTCCAAGGCCGACGGGCTGCCGGACGCGCCGGCCACCCCGGGGACGACCCTGGCCAGCGGCTTCCCGCTGTTCAGCTACGGCCCGCACATCCACCAGTACCTGCAGGAGATGCATCAGGCCGTCTTCGCCGGACGCCCCGAACACGTCCTCACCGTCGGCGAGATGCCCGGTGCCTCGGTGGAGCAGGCCCGGCTGTACACCGATCAGGAGCGCGGCGAGCTCGACATGGTGTTCCAGTTCGAACACGTGGAACTCGACTACGGACCGGACGGGCGCTACGGCGATGCCCGCCCGTTGCCACTGGTCGAGCTCAAGTCATCCCTCGCCACCTGGCAGCTCGGGCTCTCCGATGTCGGCTGGAACAGCCTGTACTGGAGCAACCACGACCAGCCCCGCGCCGTCTCGCGGTTCGGTGACGACGGAGAATACCGGCAGCACTCGGCCAAGCTGCTCGGCACGGTGCTGCACCTTCTGCGCGGCACACCGTACATCTACCAGGGTGAGGAACTCGGGATGGCGAACACGGTCTTCGACAGCATCGACGACGTGCGCGACATCGAATCGCTGCGCTACTACGCGCAGCAGCGCGCGCTCGGCGTCGACGACGAGACGCTGATGCGCCAGCTGCGTGTCACGTCGCGCGACAACGCCCGCACCCCGATGCAGTGGACGGATGCCGCGCACGCAGGCTTCACGACCGGTACCCCCTGGATCGCGGCCACCCCCGACCACACCGAGGTCAACGCGCAGGCGGCCGTCGCCGACCCGGACTCGATCTACCACTACTACCGGATGCTGATCGCGCTGCGGAAGAGCGACCCGGTGATCGTGAACGGCGACTTCCACCTGCTGCTGCCGAACCACGAGAGCGTCTTCGCCTACGAGCGCTCCTGGCAGGGGCGGGTGCTGCGCGTGGTCGCGAACTTCTCGAGCGTGCACACATCCGTCGAGCTGGACGATGAGGGCTTCGCGCCACTGCTGTCGAACTACGACGCGAGCCCCGTCGCGCTGCGGCCGTGGGAGGTGCGCGTCAGCGCGAAGGGCTACTGACCAGCTCGCTGATCGAGTAGGCCGCGAGGACCCTTCGACAAGCTCAGAGACCGATAACCACGGTCCCTGAGCTTGCCGAGGGCCGACGAGAGAACTGCCTAGACGGCGACCTCGTCGCGGTGCGGGAGCTTCCAGCCCGGGCGCACGTAGTGGCAGGTGTACCCGTTGGGATAGACCTCGAGGTAGTCCTGGTGCTCGTCCTCCGCACGCCAGAAGTCACCGGCGGGCTCGACCTCGGTGACGACCGGGCCCGGCCAGAGACCGGAGGCGTCGACATCCGCGATCGTGTCCAGGGCGACACGCTTCTGCTCGTCGTTGGTGTAGTAGATCGCCGAGCGGTAGCTGCGGCCGATGTCGTTGCCCTGGCGGTTCTTGGTCGACGGGTCGTGGATCTGGAAGAAGAACTCCAGCAGGTCGCGGTAGGAGATCACGTCGGGGTCGAAGACGATCTCGACGGCCTCGGCGTGGTCACCGTGGTTGCGGTAGGTGGCGTTGGGGGTGTCGCCCCCCGAATAGCCGACCTGAGTGGAGATGACTCCGGGGCGACGGCGCAGCAGCTGCTGTGCCCCCCAGAAACAGCCTCCGGCCAGAATCGCGGTCTCTCTCTTGTCACTCATCGTGTGCCTCCTCGGCGCGTAGAACGGTTATCAGGAATCGGTGGGGAACAGGCGCACGTAGTCGCCGTAGCCCTGGGCCTCCAGCTCGCTCACCGGGATGAACCGGAGCGATGCGGAGTTGATGCAGTAGCGCAGACCGCCGGCCTCGATCGGCCCGTCGTCGAACAGGTGACCCAGGTGGCTGTCGCCGTGGGCGGAGCGGATCTCGGTGCGCTTCATGCCGAACGTGTTGTCGACATTCTTCACCACATTCGACGAATCGATCGGTGCGGTGAAGCTCGGCCAGCCCGACCGGCTGTCGTACTTGTCTGTCGATGAGAACAGCGGTTCGCCGGAGACGACATCGACGTAGATGCCCTTCTCGTGGTTGTCCCAGTACTCGTTGTTGAAGGCGGGCTCGGTGGCGTCGTTCTGGGTGACCTGGAACTGCTTGCGGGTCAGCGCGGCGATGGCCTCGGGCGTTGCGGTGTACTTCGTGGTGCCGGTGTTGCGGGAATCTGTAGTCGACATTGCGTCTCCTCTACGGGTGAAGTATTCACTAGGTGTAACGCTCGGGCCACGAGAACATGCCCCGTTCGCTCGACGCCAGCTGTGAGTAACCTGTGTCATTCGGCCAGCCTTTCGGCGACGATCTCGCGAGCCTTGTTCGCCCGCAACACGAATTGCAGCACCAGCGCGACCAGTGCCAGGAGCGCGACGAAGCCCGCGTAGAGGGCGATCACCTGCTGCAGGCCGATCACGGGTACGAGGAGACCTGCGGCGACGCTGGGAAGCCCGAGCGACAGGTAGCTGATGACGTACACGGTGGAGAGCAGACCCGCCCTGCCCGTCGACGGCGCGACGCCCAGCACAAGGCGTAGCGCGCACTGGAACCCGGCACCGAACCCGATTCCGGCCACGATCGTGCTGAGGTAGAAGCCGGGGACCGACTCCATGCGCAGGGCGAGCACCGTGAGCGCGGGGCCGACCACCAGCGCGGCCGCACCGACCATCATCGACTTGCGGGCATCCAAGCGCTGCACCACCAGCCCGGTGATGGCCCCCACCCCCGTGAGCACCGCGACGGCGACGGCGCCGAGCAGGTGGCTGTCGAGATGCAGGATCGTCGTGACGATGGTGGGGCCGAGAGCCAGGTACAGCCCGCCGAGTGCCCAACTGGAGATCATGCAGCCGACGACGGCGGCGAGGATGCGGCGGGTCGGCGGCGGCACGGAGATCGCCGGGCGCAGCGACCGGATGAGCTGCCGACGGGTCGAGCCCGGGCGGCGTTCCGGGAGAAAGGCGATGAGGATGGCCGAGAGCGCAATCAGGCCGATGTAGACGAAGAAGACGAAGCCCGTGGGGTCCGGGGCGAACTGCACCAGCAGCCCCGAACTGAGGGAGCCGACAGTGAGCGCGATGGGGGGAAGCGCTCCGTTCAGCACCGACGCCAACCGTGGATGGGCTGCCGGCTTCAGATCGATGAGCGCGGCCCCGAGGGCGCCGGTGACGATGCCGATACTCGCCCCCTGCAGCGCTCGGGCCACGAGCAGCAGGGCGAAATCCGAGGCGGTCGCGAACACCGTCAGAGCCGCGATGGCCACCACGCTTCCGGCGAGGATCACCGGTCGGCGTCCGACGTGATCGGACAGCGAGCCGAACGTGACGAGGGTGAGCACCAGACCGACCACGTAGATCGCGAACACCGAGGTGAGTTGCACCGAGCTGAGGGAGAACTCCATCGCATAGACCGGGTAGAGCGGCGATGGAGCGCCTGCCTGCGCGACCAGCACCAGGTAGGCGAAGGCGACCACCCAGAACGCCCTCGCCGGAGCGCTCATGATCTGCGGTATCGACGCGGTGATGGTCACGGCACTCCTCGTTCGGTCAATTATCGACGCGAGCGCGGGGTCGCCGACAGTGGGACTGCCAGTACCCCGCTCAGCGGGGGTCGGGGGTGTCGGATGGTGACGCCAGTTCATCGGCGACCGCCTCCGCCGCGGTCGACTTGCCCTTCGCGATCATCGCGTCGTCGTCCTGCAGGATGCCGATCGTCTCGGTCACCCGACCGGCGACGGCCTTGGCCAGGTCGGCGGCGGTCGGCGTGACATCGTCGCGCACGTCGGCGGGAGCCGCGGCATCCATCGGATCATCGAGAACGTGCAGTTCGTCGTCGTCGGCGTACGGCCGGCGCGCGTATTCGACGCAGAGGCGGGCGACCTCCTCGGCGTGCGCGTACATGACGGAGTGCGCGGCGCCCGGGATCTCCCAGAGCTTGGAATGCGGCAGCAGTTCACCGATCTGCTCCACCCATTCGCGCGGCGAGACGGCGTCGAACTCGCCGCGGATCACCAGCGTCTGCGCCTGGATGTGCGGCAGCCGCTCCTCGATCGGGAAGGCCATCATCTTCGGCAGCACCCGGGAGAACCAGCGGAACCCGCAGAACAGGTAGGCGCTGATCGCCAGCACCTTCACCGTGAACGGCTCGTGCCAGCTGGCCTGCAGGAAGCGCAACGCCTGGGTGGGGATGCGGCGTTCTGTCGGATGGATGACCGGGCCGATCAGCACGACCGTCGAGATCTCGGGGCGTCTGGACACCAGGTCGCTCACCACCTGGCTCCCCATGGAGTGCCCGACCACGATCGGATCGTCGAGCTGCAGTTCGTCGATGACCCGGCCGACGAGGTCGGCGTACTGACGGATCGACAGGGTGCTCGCCGGGTGCGGTACGCCCCCGAAACCGGGCAGATCGAGAGCGTGGACCGGCCCGAACTCGTTGAGGTGCGGGGCGAGCTTCTCGAAGTAGGTGGAGGAGACGCCGATGCCGGGCACGAGCACGAAGGGGCGCGTGCCACCCGTTCCCACGGAGTTGACCCGCACGTAGGCGTCCCCGTCTTCGGCGTAGACGCGGGAGACGGTGACGTCGGTCGACGAATGACGGCGGGGCATGACATCCATTGTCCTCTCGCCACCTGCGGGGGCTCCCCCTCGCGCCGGGGCGACCGATAGAGTGACGCGACAGGAGGCCATGATGGCTGAGTTGATCGAGATTCCTTCCCCCGGGATCCCGCTGTACTTCGGTGAGGTCGGCAATCCCGTCGTGCTGCTCGTGCACGACTGGTACGGGCGCCTGCCGGGCCTCGACGACTATGCCAAGGCGCTCGCGCACGTCGGATTCCGCGTGATCGTTCCCGACCTGTACAGCGGCGTGGCGACGATCGATGCGGAGACCGCCGAGTCGCTCATGCAGCAGCTCGACGTGGCCACCGTGCTCGCACTGCTCGACGAGGAGATCCGCACCGCGCACCTCGAAGGGTCGTCCCGGGTCGGCACGGTCGGCTTCTCCATGGGCGGCTGGCTCGCCCTGTTGCACGCTCAGGGCGGAGCGACGGATGCCGTGGTCGCCTACTACGCGACCCTCACCCCCTCGGAGCACGGCGTCATCCCCTGCCCCGTGCAGCTGCACTTCGCCGAGACCGACGACTGGGGCGCCGAGGCCGACCCGGAGTCGTTCGTCGGCAACCTGAAAGACCACGGAACCCCGGTGAGCGAGTTCAGTTACCTCGACACCGTGCACTCCTTCGCCAACGCGAGCGTGCCCGAGAGCTTCTCGGCTCCTGCCGCGGCTCTCGCCTACGCGCGCACGGCGGGGTTTCTCGAGGACGAGCTGGACGACTAGTTCTGCTCCGCCCGGCGGGCCCGCACGACGCCGAACACGACGAGCGCCGCCGCGACGACACTGAGCGAGAGTCCGGCGATGCTCACGCCGAGCTGGAACTGCCCGGTCTGCGCCGCTGTCCACTGCGTGGAGGCGATGCTGCCGCTGAAGAGGGCGGCGAGGACGGTGCCGACGACGGCGATGCCGACCGCGGAGGCGACCTCGGAGGAGGTGTCGACCAGCGCGGCGCCGATCGAAGTGCGATTGTCCGGCAGGCCGCGCAGAACGTTGGTGCCGGCGACCACGCCACTCACCCGGATCGCCGCCGCGACAAGCACCAGGGCGACCGCGACCCAGGGGT
>JBEVGK010000090.1:0-7293 GCA_040511795.1 Lacisediminihabitans sp.
GGCTCAGCCCTTCGACAGGCTCAGGGACCGAGGCGGTCATCACGAGCGGCCGAGGAGGCGGGCCGTGAGGGCGTTCGCCGTGGCGACGACCGCCTCGCCCAGGCGCGGCCAGTCCGCCTCCTCCAGGGCGAGACCGCGGAAGGTCAGCCCGACGGCGGCCACCGGGTACCCGTTGTGATCCAGGGCGCTGGCCGCGACCGAGGAGTAGTCGGCCGTGATGTCGCCGCGCTCGGTCGCCCAGCCGCGCTCGCGCGTGGACGCCAGCATGCGGTCGAGCTCGGCGAGGGTGCGCGGCTCGCTGCCGGTGCGCAGCACGAGTGCGTCACGGTGCGGGTAGATCGCCCGCACCTGCGCGGCCGGGAGCCGGGACAGCATCGCCCGCCCGGTGGCCGTCAGGTGGGCGGGAAGGCGCACGCCGATGCTCGTCACCGTGGTGGGGGCGCGAAAGCCCTGAACCCGGGACACGTACATGACGTCGGCCGCGCTGAGCACGCCCAGGTGTGCGACGACCGGCACGCCGACATCCGTCACCAGGCGCTCGAGCAGGGGAGTGGCGAGGCGTCCGAGACGGGCGGTGCGCAGGCTCGACGAGCCGATCTCGCTGAGCAGGCCGCTGAGCCCGTAGGCGCGGTCCTCGGGGTAGTGCACCAGATAGCCCTCGTCGAGCATGACGCGAATGAGCTGGTAGACGGATGACCGCGGCAGCCCCAGATCGCGGGCAAGCGTCGAGGCGCGCACGGGTCCGCTCCGGCGCGCCAGGTAGCTGAGCACGCGCAGGGTATTGCGGGCGGCGGGGATGTCGGCCATCGAACCTCGAACTGTCTGGTATCTCAGACAGGTTATCGCGCCAGCCCCGCACGGCGGTGGGACCGCGCGCTGAGATTGAGCCATGAAGACCAGCGTTACCATCGGGATCGGCGCCCTCTCCTTCGCCGACGTCGTCGCCGTGGCCCGCGACGGAGCTCCGGTCGAGCTGAGCCCGGCCGCCCTGAACGCGATGGCCGAGAGCCGCGCCGTGATCGACGCGCTCGCCTCCGACACCCGCCCGCACTACGGCGTCTCCACCGGCTTCGGGGCGCTCGCCGCGAAGCAGATCCCGGTCGAGCAGCGCGCCCAGCTGCAGCGGTCGCTCGTGCGCAGCCATGCGGCGGGTTCCGGGCCCGAGGTCGAGCGGGAGGTCATCCGTTCCCTCATGCTGCTGCGCCTGTCGACCCTCGCCACCGGACGCACCGGCGTGCGCCCGATCGTCGCCGAGACCTACGCCGCCGCGCTGAACGCCGGCATCACCCCGCTCGTGTTCGAGTACGGCAGCCTCGGCTGCTCCGGCGACCTTGCGCCGCTCGCCCACTCCGCGCTGGCCCTGCTCGGCGAGGGAGAGGTGCGCGAGGCCACCGGCACCCGAATGCCCGCGGCCGAGGCGCTCGCCGCGGCCGGCATCGCGCCGCTCGAACTGCGCGAGAAGGAGGGCCTCGCCCTCATCAACGGCACCGACGGCATGCTCGGGATGCTCGTGCTCGCCCTCACCGACCTGCAGGCCCTGGTGACCCTCGCCGACATCTCGGCGGCGATGAGTGTCGAGGGGCTGACGGGCACCGGCGCGGTCTTCGCGGCCGACCTTCAGGCGCTGCGTCCGCACCCCGGTCAGAAGGATTCCGCGGCCAACATGCGCGCGGTGCTCGCGGGCTCCGGTATGACCGCGAAGCCGCACGGCTTCACCCGCGTGCAGGACGCCTATTCGCTGCGCTGCGCACCCCAGGTGCACGGGGCCGTGCGCGACACCATCGACCACGCGGCGACCGTCGCCGGGCGTGAGCTCGCCTCCGCGATCGACAACCCCGTCGTCACGCTCGACGGCCGGGTCGAGTCGAACGGCAACTTCCACGGCGCCCCGGTCGGCTATGTGCTCGACTTCCTCGCCATCGTCGCCGCCGACCTCGCCAGCATGAGCGAGCGCCGCACCGACCGGTTCCTCGACCCGTCGCGCAATCACGGGCTGAACGCCTTCCTCGCCGACGACCCCGGCGTCGACTCCGGCCACTTGATCGCGCAGTACACGCAGGCCGGCATCGTGAGCGAGCTCAAGCGACTCGCCGTTCCGGCATCCGTCGACTCGATCCCGTCGTCGGCGATGCAGGAGGACCACGTCTCGATGGGCTGGGCCGCCGCCCGCAAGCTACGGAAGTCCGTCGACGGGCTCTCCCGCGTGCTCGCGATCGAGTTGCTGACCTCCGCCCGGGCGATGGACATGCGCGCGCCGGTCGAGCCGTCGCCGGTGTCGCGGGCGGTGGTCGCGCAGCTGCGTACCGAGATCGAGGGGCCCGGCACCGATCGGTACCTGGCGCCGGAGATCGAACAGGCGCACCGCATGGTCGTGGATGGGTCGTTGCTCGCGGCCGCGGCATCCGTTATCGAAGGAGAATTCGCATGAGTGGTCCCCGCCCGATCCGCGCCTTCCGCGGCTCAGAACTGAACACCCTCGGCTGGCCGCAGGAGGCTGCGCTGCGCATGCTGCAGAACAACCTCGATCCCGAGGTGGCCGAGCACCCGGACGAGCTCGTCGTCTACGGCGGCACCGGCAAGGCCGCGCGCGACTGGGACAGCTATGACGCCCTGGTGCGCACGCTCACCACGCTGAAGAACGACGAGACGATGCTGGTGCAGTCCGGCAAGCCGGTCGGCGTGATGCGCACCCACGAGTGGGCGCCGCGTGTGCTGCTCGCCAACTCGAACCTGGTCGGCGACTGGGCGAACTGGGACGAGTTCCGCCGCCTCGAGCAGCTCGGGCTGACGATGTACGGCCAGATGACGGCCGGCTCCTGGATCTACATCGGCACCCAGGGCATACTGCAGGGTACATACGAGACCTTCGCCGCCGTCGCCGCCAAGAGGTTCGGAGGGACTCTCGCCGGCACCATCACCCTCACCGGCGGCCTCGGCGGCATGGGTGGCGCGCAGCCGCTCGCCGTGACGATGAACGACGGCGTGGCGATCGTGGTGGATGTCGACCCCTCCCGCATCGCGCGCCGCATCGAGCACCGCTACCTCGACGTCGAGGCTCGGTCCATCGAGCACGCGCTGGAGCTGGCCTATGCCGCCCGCGACGCGAAGAAGCCGCTCAGCATCGGCCTGCTCGGCAATGCCGCGGATGTCTTCCCGCGCATGCTCGCGGCCGGTGCCGAGATCGACATCGTGACCGACCAGACCAGCGCCCACGACCCGCTGGCCTACCTGCCGCTCGGCATCTCCTTCGACGATTGGCAGTCCGCGCGCGCTGCAGACCCGGCCGGCTTCATCGTGCGCTCCCGCGACTCGATGGCGGTGCAGGTGGAGGCCATGGTCGGGTTCCAGGCGGAGGGCGCCGAGGTCTTCGACTACGGCAACAACATCCGCACCGAGGCGAAGGCGGCCGGGTTCGAGGATGCCTTCGCGTTCCCGGGCTTCGTGCCCGCGTACATCCGGCCGCTGTTCTCCGAAGGCAAGGGCCCGTTCCGCTGGGCGGCGCTGAGCGGCGACCCCGAGGACATCTACAAGACCGACCGCGCCATCCTCGAGATGTTCCCGGAGAACGAGTCCCTGGCGAAGTGGATCCGCATGGCGCAGGAGCGCGTGCACTTCCAGGGCCTGCCCGCCCGTATCTGCTGGCTCGGCTATGGCGAACGCGACCGAGCAGGACTGAAGTTCAACGAGATGGTCGCCTCGGGCGAGCTCTCCGCGCCGCTCGTGATCGGCCGCGATCACCTCGACTCGGGCTCGGTCGCCTCGCCGTACCGGGAGACCGAGGCGATGAAGGACGGATCGGATGCCATCGCCGACTGGCCACTGCTCAACGCCCTGGTCAACACGGCCTCCGGCGCCACCTGGGTCTCCATCCACCACGGTGGTGGCGTCGGCATCGGCCGCTCGATCCACGCCGGCCAGGTCACCGTCGCCGACGGCACCCCGCTCGCCGCCGAGAAGCTCGCCCGCGTGCTCAGCAACGACCCGGGCATGGGCGTCATCCGACACGTCGACGCGGGCTACGACGAGGCGATCGAGGTCGCCGACCGGCTCGGCGTCAGGGTTCCGATGAGTGAGGGCGAGTGAACGTCCTCTCCCTTCTCGGTGAGCTGACCGAGGTGGGGCGCAACCCGACCAGCGGCGGCTACGACCGCCTGGCCTGGACCTCCGCCGATGCCGAACTGCGCGGCTGGTTCACCCAGACCGCCCACGCCCGCGGGCTCGAGGTCGAGACCGACCGCAACGGAAACCTCTGGGCCTGGTGGCACGCGGAGCTTCCGGGCACCGCGCTCGTCGTCGGTTCGCACCTCGACAGCGTGCCGAGTGGCGGTGCGTATGACGGACCACTCGGTGTCGCCTCGGCCTTCGCCGCGATCGCTCAGTTGCAGGATGCCGGGGTTCTGCCCGGCAGACCGGTGGCCGTTGTCGCCTTCGCCGACGAGGAGGGCGCTCGCTTCGGCGTCGCCTGTGCGGGCTCCCGGCTGATGGCCGGCGCTCTCGACCCCGATCGCGCGCGGAACCTGCGCGACGTCGACGGCATCAGCCTCGCCGAGGCCTTCGCCGCGACCGGTCGCGACGCGGTGCACCTCGGTGCCGATGACGCGCGAATGCGCCGCATCGGAGAGTTCGTCGAGCTGCACGTCGAGCAGGGGCACCTGCCGTCGAGCACGGGCGAGGACGGGCTCGGTGCCGCGCCTCTGGGCCTGGCCACCTCCATCTGGCCGCACGGGCGATGGCGGGTCGACATCCGTGGCCAGCAGAATCATGCGGGCACCACCCGCCTGGCCGACCGGGAGGACCCGATGATCGGGCTCGCCCGGGTTATCCTCGCGGTGCGCGAGGCGGCCGGACGCGAGCGCGCCCTGGCGACGGTCGGACGGGTGCAGGTGCATCCTGGAGCGGTGAACGCGATTCCGGGCGAGGCGACGGCATGGATCGACGCCCGCGCCGGTGAGGAGGACACGGTGCGGCGGGTGCTCGCGGAGGTCGCGCGGGCGACCGGTTTCTCGGCTACCGAAGAGTCCTGGACCCCGGAGACCCGGTTCGACGAGGATCTCACCATCGCCGTGAACGGGGCGCTCGGCTCTCTCCATGGACGCGGCGAGCTGCCGCTGCTGCCGTCCGGCGCCGGACACGACGCCGGGGTGCTGGCGCTGGCCGGAATCCCGACCGCGATGATCCTGGTGCGCAACCCGAGCGGAGTCTCGCACGCGCCGGAGGAGTACGCGGACGACGACGCGAGCCTGCTCGGGGTCGAGGCGCTGGCCGAGGTCATCCGGTTGCGTTCGCGCGCGCTCGCATGACGACGTTCTGGGCCGAGTCGGCCGTGATCGACGGGGTCATCACCCCCTCGGTGCGCATCACCGAGGTCGACGGCGTGATCACCGAGGTGACCTCGGGGCCGGTTCGGGAGGCCGATCGGGTGCTGCCAGGTTTGGTGCTTCCCGGCCTCGCCAACGGCCACTCGCACGCGTTCCATCGCGCGCTGCGCGGCCGCACCCACGGGGACGGCGGCACCTTCTGGACCTGGCGAGAGCAGATGTACTCCGTCGCGTCGCGCCTCACCCCCGACAGCTACTACGAGCTCGCCTCGGCGGTATTCGCCGAGATGCTGCTCGCCGGGTACACGGTGGTGGGGGAGTTCCACTACCTGCATAATGCCTCCGTCTACGGCACCGCCCTGGACGATGCCGTGCTGTCCGCTGCCGCCAACGCGGGGATCCGGATGACGCTGCTGGACACCCTGTACCTGCGCGGCGGCCTGTCCGCGGCCGGTGGCCCGCTGCCCCTCGCCCCCGAGCAGCAGCGGTTCAGCGACGGCTCGCTCGCCGGCTGGGCCACCCGGCACGCCTCCCTCGCACCCGCGCGGAACACCCGCCTCGGAGCGGCGATCCACTCGGTGCGTGCCGTCGACCCGGACCTCTACGCCGACTTCGGCACCCTCACCGCCGGGGCACCCGTTCACGCCCACGTCTCCGAGCAGCCCGCCGAGAACGCGCAGGCGCTGGCGGCCTGGGGGCGCACGCCCGTGCACCTGCTCGAGCAGCTGCTCGGCCCGGATTTCACCGCGGTGCACGGCACGCACCTGAGCGACGACGACATCGAGCTGCTCGGCGGGTCGGCCAGCACGGTCTGCTTCTGTCCCACCACGGAGCGGGACCTCGCCGATGGGGTCGGCCCCGGCTCTGCGCTGCTCGCGGCGGGTGCCGCGCTCAGCCTGGGCAGTGACCAGAACGCCCTGATCGACCCGTTCGAGGAGCTGCGCGGGCTCGAGATGGATGAGCGGCTCGTGACCGGCGAGCGCGGCCGGTTCTCGCCAGGGCAGCTGCTCAGCGCGGCGACCGCGGACGGCTACCGCTCTCTCGGCTGGAACGGCGGCGCGATCGCGGTGGGCGCCCTGTGCGACCTGACCGCCGTGTCGACATCGAGCGTGCGCACGGCCGGTGCCGACGCCGACCAACTGTGGCTGGCTGCTGCGGCCGCCGATGTGACGACCGTCGTCGTCGACGGCGCGGTCGTGGTGGACGGCGGGCGGCATCCGCTGGGCGATGTCGGCGCTCTGCTCGCCCGGGCAATCGAGGAGGTTCTTCTGTGACCACGACACTGATCGACGACATCGGCCTGCTCGTCACCAATAACCCCACTGTCGGCCCGCTGACGGCGGAGCTGACGGATGCCGCGGTCGTCATCGAGGACGGCACGATCGTCTGGGTCGGACCTGCCTCTCAGGCGCCCGACGCCGACGATCGGGTGGATGCGGCCGGGCGTTGCGTCATCCCTGGTTTCGTCGACAGTCATAGTCACCTGATGTTCGCGGGCGATCGGGCCGACGAGTTCGAGGCCCGGATGACCGGGCAGACGTATACCGCCGGCGGCATCCGTCGCACGGTGGCGGCCACGCGCGCCGCTTCTGACGAGGCGCTGCTGGAGAACGCGCGCCGCCTGGTCGCCGAGATGCGCGCCCAGGGCACCACGACGGTCGAGATCAAGAGCGGCTACGGCCTGGATGTGCTGGACGAGTCCCGCGCGCTCCGCTTGGCCAGGGAGCTCACCGCCGAGACCACGTACCTCGGGGCGCACGTCGTGCCGACGGAGTTCGCCGACGATGTGGCCGGCTATGTCGACCTGGTGACGGGCGAGATGCTCGCCGCGTGCGCGCCGAACGCCCGGTGGGTCGACGTGTTCTGCGATACGGGGGCGTTCGATGTGGATCAGGCCCGGGTCATCCTGCAGGCCGGTCAGGCTGCCGGTCTCGGAGCGCGGATGCACGCGGGGCAGCTCGGGTTCTCCGGTGGC
>JBEVGK010000091.1:0-5789 GCA_040511795.1 Lacisediminihabitans sp.
TCCAGCGCGCCGGACGCTCCCGCGACCAAAGCTCTGGTGCAGTCCATCCGCGATCTTCAACCCGCGATCGAGAAGACCTACGACACCCCCATCTCGGTGACCGGGGCGACCGCGGTCGGCATCGACATCTCCAACCGGTTGAGCGCCGCGTTGCTGCCATTCGGCGCGATCGTGGTCGGGCTCTCGATCATCCTGCTGATGATGGTGTTCCGCTCGGTTCTGGTGCCGATCAAGGCGGCGATCGGTTTCCTGCTCTCGGTGCTCGCCTCCTTCGGCGTCGTCGTCGCGATCTTCCAGTGGGGGTGGTTCGCGGATGTCTTCAATGTCGAGAACCCCGGACCGATCCTGAGTTTCATGCCGATCCTGCTCATGGCCGTGTTGTTCGGTCTCGCCATGGACTACGAGGTGTTCCTCGTCTCAGGCATGCGAGAGGCGTACGTGCACAGCGGCAACGCGCGCGAGGCGGTGAGCAAGGGCTTCGCGAACGGGGCGCGCGTGGTGACCGCCGCCGCGCTGATCATGTTCTTCGTCTTCATCGCCTTCGTGCCCGACGGTTCGGGCACGATCAAGCCGATCGCGCTGGGTCTCGCCACCGGGGTCGCCTTCGACGCCTTCCTGGTGCGCATGACACTCGTGCCCGCCGTGATGACCCTGCTCGGCAAGGCCGCATGGTGGATGCCGAAGTGGCTGCAGAGACTGCTGCCGAACATGGACATCGAGGGCGAGCACCTGCGCGAGCATCGCGAGGCCGTGGGCTGGGCGCTCGACCAGCGCGGCGCCGCCATCAGCGCGGAAGCGCTGCGCGCCGGAACCGTGGAGTACGCGGTGCATCCGATCGATTTCGCGGTGCCGCCCGGCGGGCTGCTGCTGGTCAGCGGTGAGACCACCGACCGCAGGCTGCTGACCGCGACCCTGGCCGGTCGTCTCGACCTGCACGAGGGACGCGCCCAGGTTGCCGGACATCCGTTGCCCTCGGAGGCGGCCGCCGTCTCGCGCCTGGTGGCGATGGCGGATGTCGCGGGTCTCGAGCGCGCGGACTCGACCCTCTCGCTGGGCGAGCTGCTGGAGGAGCGCCTGCGCCTCACGCAGCCCTGGTATCGCGGATTCAGTCTCGGCCGCCGGGTTCAGCGATGGATCGCGCGCATCAACGCGGCGCTCCTCGCCGTCGACCCGCACGGCCAGGGAGTGACCTCCGCCACGACGCTCGACGCGCTCCCGCAGCGCGAACGCGCGGTGGCCCTCGCCTCGATCGCGCTGGCGGAAGGTACCCCGGTGGTGGTGCTCGACCAGCTCGACACCTTCGCGGCCGAGGAGGACGAGACCCAGTTCATCCGGGCGGTCTGCCGCCTCGCGCTCCCCGAGACGACGATCGTGCTGAGCACCCCGGTGCCGGTGCGGATCGCCTCGCTCAGTACCAGCGACGGGCGCCCGCTCGTCGGAATCGACCTGTTCGAAAACGCGAGCAATGCCGGAACAGCAATGACAGGAGCAGCACTGTGAGCCAGCAGACTCCAGCCCCCAGCACCCGCAGCCGCTGGCTGCGTCGCATCGCCGTCGGAGCGGTCGTACTCGTTCCCCTCGCGTTCGCCGGCCTGTTCGTCGGCGCGCTGTCGCAGACCACCACCTCGATCGACCGCATCCCGGCCGCCGTGGTCAACGAAGACACGCTCGTCTACCAGACCGCCGCCGACGGCACCAAGACGCCGGTCTTCGCGGGTCGCCAGCTCGTGACAGAGCTCACCGGAGGCAAGGCCGGGTTCGACTGGACGATCTCCAACAAGGCCGACGCCGCCAAGGCGCTTCACGACGGCACCGTCGACGCCGTGCTCACGGTGCCGAAGGACTTCTCGAAGTCGATCCTGTCGCTGAACTCGGCCGACCCCGTCATGGGCAAGCTGTCGATCCACACCGACGACGCACACAGCTACCTCACCGGGGCGGTGGCGCAGATCGTCGGCTCCAGCCTCACGAGCGCTTTCGGCAAGACCATCACCGAGCAGTACATCGCCGGACTCTCCAGCGGCGTCGGCACCCTCGGCACCTCGCTGAGCAGCGCGGCGGATGGCGCGGCCGGCCTCGCCAGCGGCGCCACCGGTCTCAGCAGCGGCCTCTCCTCGCTCGCCGACGGCGCGACCTCCGCCCAGTCCGGGGCGACGCAGCTGTCGAGCGGGGTCACCAAATACACGAGGGGGGCGGATGCTCTCAGCTCCGGCCTCGCCACGCTGAACACGAACGCGGCGAACCTCACGCCCCTGAGCCAGGGCATCTCGGCGGCGTCGGCCGCCGTCGCGCAGTACTCTGCCGAGCTCTCGGCCAATCCGCTCGACCCGACCATCCCGCCCAAGCTCGCCGCGGCGTCCGCCCAGCTCTCCGCCCTCGCCGCGCAGAATGCGCAGTTGTCTCCCGGAATCGCGTCGGGCGTTGCGCAGAGCGCGTCCGGTGCCGCCCAGCTCTCCGGCGGTTCTGCGGGGCTGCGATCGGGGGCCAGCGGCCTCGCGACCGGGCTCGGTTCGCTCGCGGGCGGGGCGACATCCGCTCAGTCCGGGGCGACCCAGCTGAGCAGCGGTGCCACGCAACTCGCAGACGGGCTGAAGGCCGGGGTCGCGCAACTGCCGACCACGGACGCGGCCGCCGCGAAGAAGGCCGCAGCGGTGGCGGCGGATCCGATCGGCGTGACGATCGTGCGCGACAACCCGATCACAGACATCGGGCAGGTCATCGCCGTGTTCTTCGTGCCGCTCGGACTCTGGGTGGGCGCGCTCGCCGTGTTCCTGGTGCTGCGGCCGCTGACCCGCCGCGCGCTGGTCTCCACCGCGGGCAATGGCAGGCTCGTGCTCTCGACGATCGCGCGGGCCGGCGTCGTCACCATCGGTCAGGCCGTGCTGCTCACCGCCCTGGTGCACTTCGCCGTCGGGGTGTCATGGGCGGCGCTTCCCGCGGTGCTCGGCTTCTCGGTCGTGATGGCGCTGGCGTTCACCGCCTTCCACTACCTGCTGACCATCGGGCTCGGCCGTGCCGGGCTGGTCGTGTCGCTCTTCCTGCTCGCGGTGCAGATCACCTCGACCGGAGGGCTGTACCCGGTGCAGCTGTTGGCGGCGCCCTTCCAGGCCATCAGTCCGTTCCTCCCGCTCACCTACGGCGTGAAGGGGATGCAGGGGATCATCGCGGGGGGTGACACCGGCGCGGTGCTGCAGTCCGCGCTGTTCCTGCTCGCCTTCGGGGTTGGCAGTGTGCTGGTGGCGATGCTCGCCATCCGCCGCACCCGCCGGGCGTCGGCGCTCGGACTCACGCCGGTGATCACGCCGCGGGCGCGGTTGCGGGCGGTGACCGCGGTCGCATCGCTGGTCAAGTAGCGCGGGCAGGTCGGGTCGCTCGGGGACACCAGCCTGAACTGACAACGCCAGATTGAGAACCCCGCCGCGTGTGAGCAGGCACCAATATCACGCAGCGGTCCGGCCAGTCGACTACAGCCAGTCGCGCTTCTTGAACGAGAGGTAGAGCGTCACCGAGGTCGCGGCGATCAGGCCGAGCGACAGCCAGACGCCCCAGGTCGTGCCGAAGCCGAGAAACTTCAGGTTCTGACCGAAGAATCCGGTGATGGCGGTCGGCACGGCGATGATCGCCGCCCAGCTCGTGACCTTCTTCATGACCAGGTTCATGTTGTTGCTCTGGATGCTCAGATTCGTCTCGAGGATCGTCGCGACCAGGTCGCGCAGCGCATCCGAGGCCTCCGTCGCCCTGATCGCGTGGTCGTAGAGATCCTGGTAGTACGGGCGCATCTCGGCCGCCACGTTGTCCGCATCGCGCTGCATGAAGGCGTTGAGCACCTCCCGCATCGGCTGGATGGCACGACGGAGCTCCACCAGCGACTTGCGCAGCTCGAACGACTTGCGCACCACCGATTCGTCTCGGGGCTTGGTGTCGAAGAGGGTGTCTTCGAGGCTGTCGATTCCGGTATCGAGCTGTTGCACGGCATCCAGTTGCCCGTCGACGATCACGTCGAGCAGACCCCAGAGCAGAAAGCCGACGCCGTACTTCGCCAGGTCTTTGTTGTCGTCCCAGCGCTTCGTCACCGACGACATGTCGAAGGCGGGGTCGTGCACGGTGATCAGAGCGTGCGGCGTGATGAACGCTCGCACCTCCGATTTGGTCAGCTCGCTGGTCTTCGCGTCGAAGTGCACGGCATACACGGCCATGAACAGGTGGGTGTCGTAGCGGTCCACCTTGGGCCGCTGGTGCGCGTTCACCGCATCTTCGACCGCCAGCGGATGCAGCGACAGCTCCTCCTCGATGGCGGCGAGGTCGCCGGCGGTGGGGGACTCGAAGTCCGCCCACACCGCCGTATCCTTTTCTCCCACATGGTCGGAGATCTGGGCGACCGGAAAGTCCTGGGCGGTGAGCACGCCGTCGCGATAGAGGCGTGTGGTGACCATCGGGCCATGCTAACGCCTGCCGCTTTGGTAGCCTGGGTGTGCTTACCAACGAGGGTGCGCCGCAGTACTCCGGAGAGAGCAAGCACATTCATGACAACACCTGAACAACCCGACGCCAACGCCTCCGGGCCCGATAGTGCCACCCGCAGCCCGATCGTCGCCGGCGAGTACAGCTTCATCGTCGTATCGAACCGGCTGCCCGTCGACCGCGTGATCGACGCCGACGGCAATGCCAGTTGGGCCGGGTCTCCCGGAGGGCTCGTGACGGCGCTCGAGCCCGTCATGCGCAAGAACGAGGGCGCGTGGATCGGATGGGGCGGCCAGCCGGACCTGGAGTTCGAGCCGTTCGACAACGACGGTATCCGCGTCATCCCGGTGCCGCTGACCGTCGAAGAGATCGAGAACTACTACGAGGGATTCTCGAACGACACCCTGTGGCCGCTCTATCACGACGTGATCGCGCCGCCGAGCTTCCACCGCGAATGGTGGGAGACCTACGTGGAGGTCAACCAGCGCTTCGCCCGCGCCGCCGCCGAGGCCGCAGCAGAGGACGCCATCGTCTGGGTACAGGACTACCAGCTGCAGCTGGTGCCGAAGATGCTGCGGGAGCTGCGTCCCGACCTCACGATCGGATTCTTCAACCACATTCCGTTCCCGCCGCACGGCATCTACTCGCAGCTGCCGTGGCGCGCGCAGATCGTCGAGGGGCTGCTCGGCGCGGACGTCATCGGCTTCCAGCGGGTCGCCGATGCCAGCAACTTCCAGCGCGCGGTCCGCCGCCTCAAGGGCTACGTCACCAAGGGCACACAGGTGGAGGTGCCGCTCGTCGACCAGACGCCGGGGGTGCGGGTGTTCGGTCCGATCAAGCGCCAGGGCAGTTTCCGCACCGTGATCGCCCGTGCATTCCCGATCTCCATCGACTCGGAGAGCTTCGAGGAGCTCGCCCGCAGCGCGTCTGTGCAGGAGCGCGCCCGGCAGATCCGTGAGGATCTCGGCAACCCGAAGACGGTGATGCTCGGCGTCGACCGCCTCGACTACACCAAGGGCATCGGCCATCGGCTCAAGGCATACGGCGAACTGCTCGCCGAGGGCAAGCTGAACGCGGAAGACGTCACGCTGGTGCAGGTCGCCAACCCCAGCCGCGAGCGGGTGCAGGCCTACATGGAACTGCGCGACGAGATCGAGCTCACCGTCGGACGTATCAACGGCGACTACGGCTCGATCGGCCACACAGCCATCAATTACCTCCACCAGGGTTATCCGCGCGAGGAGATGGTCGCGCTGTACCTCGCCGCCGACATCATGCTCGTCACCGCGCTCCGCGACGGGATGAATCTCGTGGCCAAGGAGTACGTC
>JBEVGK010000092.1:0-5359 GCA_040511795.1 Lacisediminihabitans sp.
CCTGGAGAAGCTGGCGGATGCCGCCCCCGATCTGATCGTCGCGGGTGTGTATCCCACCGATCGCCAGGGCACCATCAACAAGGACGAGCCGTACTACAGCCTCGCCGACAAAGAGCAGCAGGCGCAGCTCGAGAAGATCGCTCCCATCGTCGCCATCAAGGTCGGCGGCAAGGGCAGCGAGGTGATCGAGAGTGTCAACAAGCTCGCCACGGCCCTGGGTGCCGACTCGGCCACCCTCGCCGCTCCCAAGAAGAAGTACGACGCGGCCGCCGCCGATCTCACCGCGGCCGCCACCGAGTCGAAGCTCGAGGTCACGCAGATGTACGCCGACGCTGACGGCGTCTACGTGGTCAAGCCCGGCGATGAGCCCGAGACCGAGCTCTACCGCAGCCTGGGCGTCGACTTCACCGACATCCACCCCGACGGCGAGTACTACTGGGACAAGTACAGCTGGGAGAACGCCGCACAGATGATGACCGGTGACGTGCTGCTCGTGAATGTCGAGGGATTCCAGAAGAAGGATCTGCTCGAACAGGCCACCTTCGCCGACCACCCCGCCCTCGCGGCCGGCCAGGTCTACGCGTGGAATGACGCCGCGCTCGACTACGCCTCGCAGGCGGCGCACATGGTCGAGCTGACCACGATCCTGCGCGAGGCGAATAAGGTCTGAGCGCGAGAATGACGGCCTGTCCGCAGGACACGCCAGGGAGATGACGGATGCCCTACCTGAGCATCGAGGGAGCCGACCTGTATTTCGAGGTGGTCGGCTCCGGCGAACCCGTTCTCCTGTTGCACGGCGGTTTCTGCTCGCTCGAGTCGCTCCGCGCCCAGTCCGACGCGCTCGTCGACGACCACACGGTGCATGCGTTCGAGCGACCGGGCCACGGGCGGTCGGCAGACATCGAGGGCGAGTACGACTACACCCGTGGCGTGGCCGAGGCGGTCGCCTACCTCGACGCGAGCGCTCTGCCATCCGCACACGTCATCGGCTACAGCGATGGCGCGATCATCGGCCTGCTGCTCGCCCTGCAGCATCCGGAGCGGGTGCGCTCGCTGGTCGCGATCAGTGCCAACCTCGACCCGACGGCGTTCACGCACATGCGCGAGGCGCACTCTGCCGCGGCGGCGTTCCCGGTGCTCGATCGCCTCGAGCGGCGAGCGGATGACGACGAGCCGAGCGCCGAGCGTCGCCTCTACGATTCCCTCTCCCCCGACGGACCGGAGCATGCGCAGGTGGTGCTCGACAAGCTCTTCCGACTGTGGACGGCGGAGCCGCGGATCGAGGCCGCCACGCTCGCGAGCATCACGGCCCCGACGCTCGTGATGTCGGCCGACCGCGACACGATCCGGCCGGATCACAGCCTGCTGATCGCGGCATCCATCCCCGGTGCGCAGCTCTGCATCGTGCCGGGCGCGAGCCACAACCTCGTCGCGGAACGGCCGGAGTTGATCGCGACGGTGATCGGCGATTTTCTTCGGCGGCTCCCTGCCGACTGAGGCCGGTCAGGCGAGCCGACGCGCGATCAGGCGCCGGCGAGTCGGGCGAGCGCGTCGTCGATGGTGGCGTCGGTCAGACCGAGTCGGGTCTTCAGGAAGGTGCGCGCGGCATCCACATCGCCGGCGCGGTAGGCGCTGAATGCGGCAGCGCCTTCCAGCATCATCATGGGCGTCACGCGCCCCTCCGCACCGAGCTGATCGGCCAACTCCTGCGCCGTCTCCACCCCGAAGGCGGTCTTGATGGTGTCGGGCAGCGGATAGTTGGCGTACGAACCCAGGTCCATGTGGTCTCCTCGAGGCGGGCGGGCGAGCGGGCGTTCAGGATAGTGATGCGTCGGACGTTCCCCGCTCGTCGGTGCCGACAGCCCACACGGTAGGTCCACGATGGGCGACACGCCAGTCCCTGACCGACACACCCTCCGCGCACGCCCATCCGCCTGGTCCTGACCGTCGGACATGCGAGATGCGGGAGACTAGAGGTTCGCCCTCCCGTCCAGGTAGAGCACTCAGCCAGGGCGAGCACTCAGAAGGAGTTCGTGATGCCCGAATACATCCGTGACCCCGAGGCCATCGCCCGGCTCACGCCCGAGCAGTTCGCCGTCACCCAGCAGTCGGCGACCGAGGCGCCGTTCGCCAACGAGTTCTGGAACACCGACGAGCCCGGCCTCTACGTCGACATCGTCTCCGGTGAGCCACTGTTCGCCTCGACCACCAAGTACGACAGCGGATGCGGCTGGCCGAGCTTCACCAGGCCGCTGTCGGCCGACAACATCATCGAGAACTCCGACACCTCGCTCGGTATGCGACGCACAGAGGTGCGCTCCAGTCACGGCGATAGCCACCTCGGTCACGTCTTCGAGGACGGCCCGATCGAGGAGGGCGGCCTACGCTACTGCATCAACTCCGCCGCGCTGCGATTCGTGCCGCTCGACGAGCTCGATGACGAGGGCTACGGCCAGTACGCCGCGCTGTTCACCGACGCCGACTGAGAAGTCCGCCGCGGACAGCAGTCGCAGTCAGTCGGGCTTCGGGGTCGCCTTACCCGGTCGCACCGCCGCCGTCTCCGCCACGTCGATGCGTGTGGTGTGCGCGTCGACCGCGGTGACCTCGATGCGCGGCGCCGCGTCAGCCTCCGTCGACTTGGGGGCTGCCGTCAGCTGATCGTGGCGCTGTTCGTCCTTCGACATCTCATGCATGGTGTGCACGGTACCCGCGTCGTGCTGTGTCTACGGTTCGTGCCGTGGTGCGGGCTGAGGTGTTCACGGCACTGGAGTCACGGGCTCAGGTGCTCGAGCGCGTCGATGATCGGTAGCTGACCGCGCACCAGTTTTTCGCGTGCGATGTCGAGGTCGAACCATCCGGCCCTGTCGATCTCCGGAAAGCTCTGCAGCCGCCCCGAGCGTGGCGGCCACTCCACCTCGAAGGCGTTGCCGGAGATGGTTGTCGGTAGGTCGCCGAGCTCCGCGATGAACACGGTGATCCGCTTGCCCGAGGGCTGGCGGAACTCCCCCAGTCGCGGATAGTCGGCGGGCGCCAACGCGAGTCCGGTCTCCTCGGAGAACTCGCGCAACGCCGCCTGGAGCTCGGTCTCGCCGTCCTCGATCGCCCCCTTGATGACCGACCAGGCCGCGGCGTCCTTCCGCGACCAAAACGGACCGCCCATGTGCCCGAGATAGACCTCGAGCCGCCCGTCCCGCGCCCGGTGAGGCAGGATGCCGGCACTCCGCTGCGGTTGACTCATCGCGCCTTTCCCCTCGCGCACCCGTTCACAGGAACCTCGGCTGACCCATGCAGGCTGACCTATGCAGGCGGTCAGTGCCCGGTTCGGTTGTAGTCCGCGGGTTCCGCGTCCGTGGCGCCCACATCATCCGGACCGCCGGTGCCCGGCAGCACCTGCACCTTCGCGCTGTCGATCTCCTCGTCGTCGAAGGCGGCACTCTCCTCGGGCCTGCGCTGCTTGGCCGCGATGTCCCGCTCATTGCCGTCGTGATATTGATCTGCCGCGGTCGGCTCCGTGCTTTCGACTGCCGTGTTTTCGACTGCTGTGCTTTCGGCTGCTGTGCTTCCGGCTGCTGCGGCGCTGGCTGTGGGGTCGGTGTCGGTCATGGGCTGGAGTCTCGACTCCGGGCGGCCGCGCGTCAAGCCCTCGGGCTGCTCTGGGCGCCGGCCTCACAGCGCATCGAGGCGATCGTTCAGCTCGGCTATCTGCTCTTGCGCCTCGCTCAGAGCCGCCGTCTTCTCCTGCCGCGCCTGCTCGAGCGCATCCAGTTCCTGTGCGAGCCGGACCGCGTCGGCCTCGGCCTGATCGCGCTGCTGTGCCAGCGTCGTGCGCTGTCGATCGAGCTCGCGACGTCGACGTTCCTCCGCCAGACGCTCGCGCTTCTGGTCTGCGCGCTTCTGGGCTGCGGGCTTTTGGTCTGCGGGCTTCTGGGCTGCCGACTTCTGGGCTGCGCGCTTCTCGGGAGTTCGAGACGACGGGCGCGCGACCCCTGCCGTCGAGGCCGGTGCGGCTATCGACGCAGAGGCGACCGACTCGGGCGCCGCCACACCGCAGACGGCGAGGGTGTCGGTCAGGTCGACCGCTTCGAAACCCGTCGAGCGCAAGGAGCGCACCAGCAGGCCGGACCGGACCGCCGCCGCGGCCCCCGCGTCGGACATCGCCGCTGAGATGGTCTGCGCCACCTCGTCGAGCACCGCGGCGGATGCCGTCAGCCCCGCCGACACCGCGATCGTCCGCGCGCTGTCGGTGAGTCTTCGTACCTCGTCACGATGCTGTCGGCTGAGGTCGCGAATCCGATCCCCCTCACCGTCGGCCTGCGCTTGCTGCAGGTGCAGTCCGAGCGCGATCGCTGCTTCTATTCCGGCAGCATCCGATCGGACCAGCTGGTCGACCAGCCATGCCGCGGGTGAGGGTTTGCGCAACGCGCGCACCGACGCGGCCAGGGGCTTGTCGAGCGCTCGTGCTGCGGCGGTGCGGTGGTCGATGAACTCGCGGAGGGGCTGCCCGTACAGCTCCTCTGCGACCCGTTCGAGATCGGCGCGCTGGCCGCGCTCTGTGGTCATCTCCGTGCTGCCGACAGTGGTCGCTCAGAGTGCGCTCAGAGGTCGATCAGAGTCTCAAACGCCCCGGTTGCGCGTCGTTCTGCGCCGCACCAGCCCGATGATCAGCGTCACGATGAACAGCACGATGCCGATCAGGGCGAGCCAGAGCAGCCCCTTGATCGCAAAGCCGACGATCGACAGGATCACCCAGAGGGCGAGGAGCACGATTACCAGAATCAACATGTGGGGAACAGTACGCCCACTTCGTCAACCGTCGGCATCGATGGGCAGAAGAGCGATAGGGATGCCCGGGCCGATCAAGAGTTCGGCCGGCTGCATCCGTCCTTCGCCGTGGTTGACGGCGAGCCAGGTGGTGGCCCCGGTGACGGCGGCATCGACGATCGCCGCCTTGATCGAGTCGTAGTCTTCCTGCCCGATCGAATATTTCTCGCCGCCGTACATGAGGTCGATGCGCTTCACAGGGTGTCTCCCGGCTGATCGGTTGCTACGTTCTGAGGCTCCGGTACGAGCTGGAGTCCCTGGGCGGAGTTGGCCGTGAGCATGAGCTCCTCGACCCAGCGCCGGTTGATCACCGGCGGTCTCCCACCATGGAACTTGAACACCATCGGACCGGTCGGATAGACCCAGATCATGGTGCGACCGTCGCCGACCTTGGGGTCGTCCTTCCAGGTGAAGTAGAAGGATTCGCCGCGCCGGAGCTTGGCCACGATGACGAGCTGGAGGTGCGCCAGAACCCGATCGTCGAAATCGACCGTCAGTGTGGAGTCGTACATGAGTTTGCCCATCAGGGCCCCCTGTC
>JBEVGK010000093.1:0-3190 GCA_040511795.1 Lacisediminihabitans sp.
GTGATCTTGAACATTCGCCCGAAGCCGCCGGTGGCGAACATCACCGCGCCGGACCGGAAGACGTGCAGCTCGCCGTCGGCGATGCGGTAGGCGACGACCCCGCGTGTCTCGCCACCGTCGACCAGCAGATCGACGACGTGGTATTCGTCGAAGAACTCGACGCCGTGCTTGATGCATTGCTGGTAGAGCGTCTGCAGGATCATGTGCCCGGTTCGGTCGGCCGCGAAACAGGACCGTCGAACGGGGCCCTCGCCGAAGTTGCGGGTATGGCCACCGAAGCGGCGCTGGTCGATCTTGCCGTCCGGGGTGCGGTTGAACGGCAGCCCCATGTTCTCGAGGTCGTAGACCGCGTCGATGGCCTCTTTCGCGAGGATCTCCGCCGCATCCTGATCGACCAGGTAGTCGCCACCCTTGACGGTGTCGTAGGTGTGCCACTCCCAGTTGTCTTCCTCGACGTTGGCGAGCGCCGCGGCCATGCCGCCCTGCGCCGCACCGGTGTGCGAGCGCGTGGGGTAGAGCTTGGAGATCACTGCGACGTTGGCGTGCGGTCCGGCCTCGATGGCCGCGCGCATTCCCGCGCCGCCCGCGCCGACGATGACGATGTCGAACTGGTGGTAGTGCACGCCGTCGACGGTGGACGTGGTGCCTGCTGCGTCTGCCCCCATTACTGGTTCGCCGCGCAGAACGACGGCAGGAGGTCGGCGGAGGCGCCGGCAGGACAGGGGTCGAAGGTGTAGATCACAAGAGTTCCCAGCAGGATGAGGACGATGGTGGCGGCAAGAAGCGCGCCCTTGAATACTCCGCGCAGCGTTCGATTGCCCGCGTAGTCGTTGACGATGGTGCGCATTCCATTGGCACCGTGGATGAGGGCGAGCCAGAGCAGCAGGGTGTCCCAGATCTGCCAGAACGGCTGCGAGAGCTTGCCGCCGACGAAGCCGAAGTCGATGGCCTTGACGCCCTCGCCGGCGACCAGGTTGACGAACAGGTGGCCGAAGATCAGCACGACGAGGACGACGCCGCTCGCGCGCATGTAGATCCAGCCCCACTTCTCGATGTTGAATCGGCGGTGGCGGCGCACAGTCTGCGGTGCGCGGGGGGTCTCGATGGTGACGCTCATGGTCACTCCCCTCCGAAGATGTGCATCAGTTGACGGGGGAGGAAGCCGGCCATCAGCACCACCCAGAGAGCGATGACGATCCAGAACATCAGCTTCTGGTGCTTGGTGCCCCAACCCCAGAAGTCGATCAGGATGATGCGCAGACCATTGAGGGCATGGAAGCCGATCGCGGCGACCAGGCCCGCCTCACCGAGGCCCATGATGGGCGTCTTGTACTGGTCGATCACGGCGTTGTATGCCTCGGGGCTGACTCGCACGAGCGACGTGTCGAGGATGTGCACGAGGAGGAAGAAGAAGATCGCGACGCCGGTGATGCGGTGGAGCACCCACGACCACATGCCCTCGCGTCCGCGGTACAGCGTGCCGCGCGGAACCCGCGGGGCTGAAATCGTGGGTACCGGATACCGTTTCTCTGGCTGCGGCGCGGCCAGGGACCCCGTCGATTTCTCAGACACGAGCACCCCCTCCTTGGCGTGACTCAGCCCTGCGCTGCAGGGCGGCGACCGTTCGTGGCGAACACCCTCCAGTCTATTGCGGTGCTCAGACACTCGCTGCCAAGGGCAGCCTAAATAGCTCGGGATCGAGACACTCTGCGCGCCGGGCGTCCGGCGGCGATGACCCGCTCGTAATGCTGCAGCAGCTCCGCGCAGACAGACGCCCAACTGCGGTCGAGCACGGAACGCCGCCCGGCCTCGCCCATGCGCAGGCGGAGGGCGGGGTCATCCGTCAGCCGCCGCACGGCGTTACGCAGCCCGCGGTCGTCTCCCGGTTGATAGAGGAAGCCGTCGTGGCCGCTGGCGACCAGGTCGATCGGTCCGCCGACCCGCGGCGCCACCACCGGCAGGCCTGCGGCATGCGCCTCCTGCACGGTCTGCCCGAATGTCTCCTCCGTGCCCGGGGTGAGGAAGACGTCGAAGGCGGCGTATGCGGTGGCCAGCTCCGGCCCGGTGCGTTGGCCCAGCCAGGTGATCGGCATGCCACGCAACTGTCGCTCCAGCTGCTGGCGCGACGGCCCGTCGCCGACGATCGCGAAGCGCACACGGCGCAGACCTCGCAGGGCACTCAGCCGCTGGAGCTGCTTCTCGGGGGCGAGCCGCCCGACATAGCCGACGATGGTCTCCCGCTCGTCGAGGCCGACGCCGAGCTGCTCGCGCAGGGCGACGGCGGCGGGGGTGAGGCGACCTCTCGGGTGGTAACTCTCCAGGTCGACGCCGCGCCCCCAGCGTTCCACCCGCTCGATTCCGGCCGCCGCCAGGTCGCGCATGGATGCCGTCGACGGCGCCAGCGTCAGGTCGGCCTGGTCGTGCACCCAGCGTACGAGACGCCATGCCAGTCGGGTAGTGGCCCGCAGGTGATTGCGCCGGGCGTACCCCGCGACATCCGTCTGGAAGATAGCGACGCTCGGCACTCCGAGCCGCCCGGCCGCCGCCATGGCCTGCGCCCCCAGCAGAAAAGGGGATGCCGCGTGCACGACATCAGGACGGAAGGCGGCAAGCAGGGAGTGCACCTGCGGGCTCGGCAGCCCCACCGGGAACTGCCGGTAGGCGACAGCAGGCACCTCGTGCACGCGGAAGCCGGCGTACTCGCGCGGCGCTCCCGCCGCGGGCGAGATGACGATCGCCTCGTGGCCCTCTGCGCGGAGGTGGTCGAGCACCTTGCAGACGCTCGTCGTCACCCCGTTGAGGGTGGGGAGGAAACTCTCACTGACGACGGCTATTCGCATGGGGGTGCGCCTCTCGCTCGTCCTCACGCTATGCGCGCTGGCGGCCGGGCCCGATGGAGCCGGGGTGAACGGGTGGTGAAAGCTGCGGGATGCCCATTGGTTAGGGTTGTCGGCATGGCACAGCACCGTGGCGCACTCGATCGTTTCTACAGCGTCATCCCCGCGGGCGGGATCGGGTCGCGCCTGTGGCCGCTCTCCCGCGCTGACGCGCCGAAGTTCCTCCACGACCTGACCGGCTCCGGCTCGACTCTGCTGCGCGCCACCTGGGATCGACTCGTGCCGATCTCGGGCGCCGACCGCATCATGGTGGTCACCGGCCGCGCCCACCGCGCCGCCGTCGAAGCGCAGCT
>JBEVGK010000094.1:0-3375 GCA_040511795.1 Lacisediminihabitans sp.
GGCCCGGCCGGTTCTGAGGGGAGGTGTTATTCGGCGATGCCGACGTACTCGGCCGCCTCGTTCGGCGTCTCGGCACCCACGGCGGTCACCGCCAGCTCGGCGCGGAGCTTGGCGCCGAGGGTCGCGTCGACCGTGGTCCAGTACTGGATCGCACGCACGCGGAACTCGGGGCTCTTCACACCGCCGACCGCACCGGTCAGGGTCTCGAGAATGCGCTGCTTCGCGGCGTCGTCGAAGACCTCGCGGTAGAGCGTTCCGGGCTGGCCGAAGTCGTCGTCCTCGGGGTGCAGCGTCGCCGCGGCACGCACGAGTGCGCCATCGCTCTCCCAGCTGCCCTCACCGGCGGCAGCGGCATCCGCCACCGGGCCCCCGAAGGAGTTCGGCGCGTAGACGGGCGCGTCGGCCGGCTTGAAGCCATGACGGGCCGCGCCATCCTGGGTGTAGCTGTGAACGGGCGCCTTGGGGGCGTTGACCGGCAGCTCGTTGTAGTTCGTGCCGACGCGGTAGCGCTGGGCGTCCGGGTAGGAGAACACGCGGGCCATGAGCATCTTGTCGGGGCTGATGCTGATGCCGGGCACAGTGTTGGCCGGCGAGAACGCCGCCTGCTCGATCTGCGCGAAGAAGTTCTCCGGGTTGCGGTTGAGCGTGAAGACACCGATCTCGTGCAGCGGGTAGTCGCCGTGCGGCCAGACCTTGGTCAGGTCGAAGGGGTTGAAACGGTATGTCTTCGCGTCCTCGTAGGGCATGATCTGCACCTTGAGCGTCCAGGACGGGAAGTCGCCGGCCTCGATCGCCTCGTACAGGTCGCGGCGGTAGTAGTCGGCGTCCGCGCCCGCGATGTCCTGCGCCTCGGCGCCGTACATCTCGACGTTGCCCTGGTTGGAGACGAAGTGGTACTTCACCCAGAACTGCTCGCCCGCGGCATTGATCCACTGGTAGGTGTGCGAGCCGAAGCCGGGCATGGTGCGCCACGACTTGGGCAGACCGCGGTCGCCCATCAGGTAGGTCACCTGGTGTGCGGACTCCGGCGACAGGGTCCAGAAATCCCACTGCATGTCGGCGTCGCGCAGACCCGAGCCCGGCAGGCGCTTCTGCGAATGGATGAAGTCGGGGAACTTGATCCCGTCTTTGATGAAGAACACCGGGGTGTTGTTGCCGACGATGTCGTAGTTGCCCTCGGAGGTGTAGAACTTCGTCGAGAATCCGCGCACGTCGCGCCAGGTGTCGGGGCTGCCCTGCTCGCCGGCGACGCTGGAGAAGCGGATGAGCGTCTCCGTCGTCGCACCGGGCTGGAACACCGCGGCCTTGGTGTACGCCGACACGTCGCCGGTGACGACGAAGTCGCCGAACGCGCCGCCGCCCTTGGCGTGGACGATGCGCTCCGGGATGCGCTCACGGTTGAACTGCGCGAGCTTCTCGACCAGGTACCGGTCGTGAAGCGCCGTGACGCCGTTGTTTCCCGCGGTGAGGGACTGGTCGTCACTCGCTACCGGTGTACCGGTCTGTGAGGTTGTGGGGTCGGTCACGCTGTCTCCTTCAGTGGTGGTTCGGTGGAATCGTCGAGTCGCTGGCAGTTCGTGCAGATCCCCCAGAAGGTGACCTCCGCGTGCTGCACGGTGAATCCGGCGGCGTCGCCCGGGGTGAGGCAGGGCGCATCGCCGAGCAGGCAGTCGATATCCGCCACGACGCCGCAGCTGCTGCAAACGATGTGGTGGTGGTTGTCGCCGATGCGCCGCTCGTACAGCGCCGCGGAACCGGCCGGCTCGATGCGGCGCAGCAGTCCGGCGGCGGTGAGGTCGCCGAGCACGTTGTGCACGGACTGCACGGAGACGCGAGGTACCTGAGCGCGCATCATCCGCCACAGGGTGTCCGCATCCGAGTGCGGTGCCCGCTCGATCGAACGGAGCAGGGCGACCCGGCCCTCCGTGACGCGGAGTCCCGCCTCGCGGAGCTGCTCGTGCGGCGTCGATTGCATCACCCCAGTCAACCAGTAATCATGAACAACTCAAAACGAGATGGCTGAACTTTCGGTATCCCTCGTGACCCCGGCAGGACTATCGTTCGGGTACGCGCTCCATTCTCAGCAAAGGATCAGAATCATGGCCGATTCCCCAGCACCCGCGCTCCACTCACTCACCGCCCGCCTCATCGCCGAGGCAGTGGGCACCTTCTTTCTCGTCGTCGCCCTCATCGGGACCGCCATCTTCACCTCTTCGTACGTCGGCATCCTCGGCGTCGCTCTGTCGATCGGCCTGGTCGTCCTGGTCGGCGCCTACGCCTTCGGACCCATCTCGGGCGGCCACTTCAACCCGGCCGTCACCCTCGGCGTCGCCGCGGCCGGGCGACTGCCGTGGAAAGACGTGCTGCCCTACATCGGCGCGCAGCTGGTCGGCGGCATCGTCGGCTCCAGCCTCCTCGCCCTGATCGCGCTCGACGGCCCCAAGGGCTTCTCGAAGTCGGCACACGCGGGCGGCTTCGCGGCCAACGGCTTCGGCGACCACTCCCCCGCCGGATACGGGCTGATCGCGGCGATCGTCGCCGAGATCGTGCTCACCGCGCTGTTCCTCTACGTGATCCTCGGGGTGACGCACCTGCGGGCCGCGGCAGGATTCGCGCCGATCGCCATCGGACTCACGCTGACGATCATCCACCTGGTGTCGATCCCGATCGACAACACCTCGGTCAACCCGGCTCGATCGATCGCGACGGCGATCTACGGCGGCCCGGACTTCCTCGCCCAGCTCTGGGTGTTCATCCTCGCCCCGATTGCGGGGGCGTTGCTCGCCGGCGTCACCTTCCGCTTTCTGTTCGACCGCAAGCCGATCGTCGGCGAGAGTTCCTACCTCGACACCTACGAGCTGTCGGGCGAGGGCGACGCGAGCGCGGCGCCGACCGCCTGAAGCCTACGTTTGCCCGAATTTGCAGAGATTGCGGGCGCAAGACCCGCAAATTCGGGCAAACGTGCGGAGAGCGGATGTCCGCGCGCTCGACTAGCCCGCCACCAGCTGCCGCGCGCCCGCCTCGAACTCCTCGACATCCCCGGTCTGGCCCGCGCGGTAGGCCCGCCGACCGAGCACCCACTGGTAGACGAGGAAGGCGGCGAGCGCGACCGTGCCGATGCCGATCTTGATCGGCCAGGGCCAGGGCTGCTTGATGACGAAGCCCTCGATGATCCCGGAGACGAGCAATGCCGCGATCAGCCCGATCGCGACGGTGAACAGCGACCGCCCGGCCTCAGCGAGCGCCGTCGCACGGGTGCGCGCACCCGGCGCGATCCACGACCAGAAGATCGCGATGCCGGCCGCCCCACCCGTAAAGCCCGAGTAGAGCTCGAGCTGCCCGTGCGGGGCGATGTAGAGGAAGAACGTATCGAGG
>JBEVGK010000095.1:0-15583 GCA_040511795.1 Lacisediminihabitans sp.
CACCAGGGGCCGGGCGAAGAGGCCCTCGCGCGGCTGGTGGTAGTCCCGGCTCAGTCCGCGGGCGGTCATCATGGCGGTCATCGGCTCGCTCCGGGGCTCCAGGAGGTGGCCCGGGCGGCGGCGATGAGACCACGGGTGACGGGATGCTGCGGCGCGCGCATCACCTCGGCGACCGGCCCCGACTCGACCGCCCGCCCGTGCGAGAGCACCACGACATCCGTCGCCACCTCGGCGAGCACGGCGAGGTCATGCGTGACGAAGATCAGCGACGCCCCGGTGGTGTCGACCAGCTCGTCGAACAGCTCGAGGATCTCGGCCTGGATCGTCACGTCCAGTGCCGTGGTGGGCTCGTCGGCGATGAGGAGCGAGGGTGAGCAGGCGATGGCCATCGCGATCGCGACCCGCTGCCGCTGCCCGCCGGAGAGTTCGTGCGGGTACCGCCGCAGCAGGCGCTCGGGGTCGGGCAGCAGCACCTCGTGGGCCAGTTCGATCGCGCGCGCGTTCGCCTCGTGCTTCGACAGGCCGTCGTGGATGCGCAGCGGCTCGCCGATCTGCCGCCCGACCCGGCGCAGCGGGTTGAGCGCCGTGCGCGGCTCCTGGAAGACCATGCCGATGGCGCTGCCCCGGATGTCTGCGAGCTCACGGTCGGGGAGCCCGAGCAACTCGATCTCGACCCCACCGTCGACGGTGAGAAGGATGCTGCCACTCGCCGTCGCGGCATCGGGCAGTAGCCCGAGCACCGCCAGCGCGGTGAGCGATTTGCCCGAGCCGGATTCGCCGATGATGCCGAAGCGGGCACCATCGGCGACGGTGAAGCTCAGCCGGTCGACGACGGTGCGGCCGTCGATGTCGATGGTCAGGTCGGTCACGGTGAGCGTCATCGCACGACCCCCGCCCGTGCCCGGCGGCGTTCCCGTCGCGACTCTGCGCGTCGGGTCTTCTCGCCCCGGGATTCTTTGAGACGCGGGTCCGTCGCCTCGCGCAGGGCGTCTCCGAGCAGATTCAGCCCGAGCACGGTGATCGTGATGGTGAGGCCGGGCCAGAGCACCGACCACGGGTGCACGGTGATGTAGCGCTGCAGCGAGCTGAGCAGGCGCCCCCATGACGCCGTCGATGACGGGGCGCCGTAGCCGAGGAACGACAGGCCGGCCTCGGCGAGGATGGCCACCGCGGCAGCCAACGAGAGCTGCACGATGAACACCGGAGCGACGTTCGGCAGCACGTGTCGGATGAGGATGCGCCACGGCCCCGCGCCGCTCGCCTTGGCGGCGAGCACGTAGTCGGTGCCGAGGGCGCCACGCACCTCGCCGCGGGCGACACGGGCGAGATTCACGCCGAAACCGATGCCGACGGACACGATCACCACGGTGAGCGACCCGCCGAATACCGCGGAGAGCAGCATCGCGATGAGCAGGATCGGGAAGGCGATCAGGATGTCGATCAGCACCGCAACCGGTTCGCGCACCCAGTGCGAGGTGAGTGAGCCGAGGGCGGTGAGCGCGATGCCGATGAGTCCGGCGACGAGAGCCGACAGCGCGGCGACGACCACCGTGGTCTTGCTGCCGGCCATCAGGTAGCTGAAGATGTCGGATCCGATCGCATCGGTGCCGAACAGGTGTGCAAACGACGGCCCCTGCCAGGCGATCGACGGGTTCGCGGTGAACGGATTCTGCGGGGTCCAGAACAGGGCGACCGCCGCGGTCACCAGCAGTACGACCACGACGACGCTGCCGACGAGGCCCGCCGGGCGCCGCCAGAGCTCGCGGAGAAGGCGGGGCATCACGACGACACCTCCGTGCGTTGGCGTGGGTCGATCAGACGATGGGCGATGTCGACCGCGAAACCGACCAGGAGCACGATGGCGGTGAGGGTGAAGATGTCACCCTGCACCTTCGGAAGGTCACGGTTTCCGACGTCGCTCACGAGCATCCGTCCGAGACCCGGCAGCTGGAACAGCTGTTCGACGATGACGGCGCCGACGATCAACCCGGCGATCTGCAGACCGAGCGAGGAGATCACGGAGAGCATCACGTTCGGCAGGCCGTGGGTGAGGAGTGCCCGGGTCTTGGTGAGCCCGATCGCGGCGGCGGTGCGCACGTAGTCCTGGCCGATTGCCTCGAGCGCGGCCGACCGGGTGAAGCGCAAGAGTACAGCGCCCTCGATCACCCCGATGGTGAGCGCGGGCAGGATCAGGGAGCGGATGGCGCGCCCCGGCTCATCCCACCCGTCGAGGGGGAAACCCTGGGTGGGCAGCCAGCGCAGGGCGAGGCCGAACAGCGAGATCAGCAGCACTCCGGCCCAGACCGCCGGCACCGCGGCGAGGGCCTGTGCCGAGATCGCGATGACCGCGCCGCTGGCCTTGGCATGGCGGATCGCCGACACGACTCCGAGCGGGATGCCGATGAGCAGCCCGACGACGAGGGAGAGCAGGGCGAGCGGCAGGGTCACCGAGAGCTTCTCGGCGATCTCGGTGGCGACGGGGGTTCCGGTGACCAGCGAGTCACCGAGGTTGAAGCGGAGCAGACCGCCCACCCAGTCGGCATATTGCAGGAAGACGTTGCGGTCGAGCCCCAGCGACCTTCTGATGGCCTCGATCTGCGCCGGTGTCGCCTGCGTGCCGCCGATCACCTGCGCGACGTCGCCGGGCAGTACCCGCAGGGTGAAGAAGATGAGCGCGCTGGCGACGAACAGGCCGAGAACGAGGAGAAGGAGCCGGGTGATGATGAAACGGATCACTCGGCCCCTTCGCTCGTTCGGATGGTGGTGCGGGTGCGACTAGCTCTTCACCGAGAGCTTCGCCAGGTTCAGGCGGGCGGTGGTGGAATCCGTCGGGAAGCCGGTGACGCCCTTCTTGATCACCGTAAGCGTTGTCGCCGTGTAGAGCCACTCGGCCGGGGCGTCATTCGCCACGATCTTCGCCGCCTCCTCGAGCTTCGCCGTCACGACCGCCGGATCGGTGGCGGCGAGGGACTCGGCGTAGAGCGCCTGGACGGTCGGGTTGTTGTACCCGAAGTAGTACTCCGGGTTCGCCCAGTTGCCGAAGTCGTGCGACTCGGCGTGGTCGACGTAGCTCAGCTGGAAGTCGTGGTTCGTGTAGACGTCGTTCAGCCAGGTGGCGAACTCGACCGAGTCGACCTTGAGGGTGATTCCCACGGCGGCGAGCTGCGACACCAGTACGTCCGCGACGGTGGTGCCGTACACGTTGGGGATGGTGAGCGTGAGGTTCAGGTTCGTCTGTCCCGCCGCGGCCAGCAGCTTCTTGGCGTTCTCCGGGTCGTATGCGTCCACCGAGTCGAGGTTCTGATACCCGGGGTCGATCTGGGGGATCGGGCCGCCCTGCGCCACACCGGCACCGCCGATGGTCTTGAGGATCGCCTTCACGTCGATCGCCTGGCGGATCGCCTGGCGCACCCGGAGGTCGGTGAACGGCGCCACCGCGTTGTTGAAGGCGAGGGTGTACTTGTCGGTGGTCTTACCGCGGTGCACCACGAGATCCGGGTCGGATTCCAGTTGCTTGGTCAGCGTGGCATCGAACTGGGTCTGCACGACGGTGTCGCCGTTCACCAGCGCGTTCGCCTGCGCACTCGGGTCGGTGATGTAGCGGAAGACGATCTTGCCGACCTTCGCCTTGTCGCCCCAGTAGTCGGGGTTGCGCACCAGGGTGAGGCTGTCGCCCTGCTTCCAGGAGGAGAGTTTGTACGGGCCGGTGCCGTTGGCGGTGGTCTTCAACGTGTTGGTCGCCGCCTTCTCGAGCACGAGCCCCGCCCGCCCGGACAGCGCCCAGAGCAGGTTCGAGTTCGGCTTCGACAGGGTGATGACGATGGTGTCGTCGCCGTCTTTCTTCACCGAGGCCACATCGGCGAGGTCGGCATTGCCGGCGTACGCCTCATTCGTCCGCACCTGGTCGATCGACCAGACCACGTCATCCGCCGTGAGCTTCGTGCCGTCGCCGAAGCTGATGCCGGAGTTGAGCGGGAAGGTGTAGGTGAGCCCGTCGTCCGAGACGCTGTGACTCTTCGCGATCACGTCGACGATGTCGTTGGTCGGGGTGCGACCCACGAGCCCCTGGTAGACATTGTCGATGAGCACCTGGTCAATGGCGATACCGGGGGTGGTGCGGATGTCGAGGTTGGTCGGTTCGAGGATCAGCCCCACGTTCACGGTGGGCAGGGTCCCCGCGTTGTCGCCCCCGCCGGTGCATCCGGTCATCACCAGTGCGGCCGTCACCGCGATGCTCGCCGCGACGAGAACTCTTCTGCCGGTGGTCTTCTTGCCGAGATGACTCTGCTTTCCGAGGCGGAGTGCCATGGGGATCCTTTCGGTGCTGCTGTGGGGTGCTACTGCTGTGTAGGGGTACCGAGTTGCGAGGGGTTGCCGAGGGAAATCAGTGAGCGGATGCCGCGAGCGCCCGGTCGAGATCGGCGACGAGGTCGACGGAATCTTCCAGCCCGATGGACAACCGTACGAGGGACGGGCTGATTCCCGCCACTCGCTGCTGGTCCGGCGTCATTCCCGAGTGGGTGGTCGAGGCGGGGTGGATCACCAGGCTGCGCACGTCACCGATGTTGGCCAGATGGCTGAACAACCGCAGGCTCTCGACGAAGGTCGCGCCGGCCTCGCGACCGCCCGCGATCTCGAAGGAGACGATCGCCCCGGCGCCGCGCGGCAGGTAGCGGGCGGCGAGCTCGGCCCACGGGCTACCGGTGGCCTCGGGATAGTGCACGCGCTCGACCAGTGGATGCGCCTCGAGGAAGGCGACGATCTCGCGGGCATTCGCCACGTGCTGGCGCATGCGCAGACTGAGGGTCTCCAGCCCCTGGATGAGCAGGAAGCTGTTGAACGGCGAGACCGCGGGGCCGTAATCCCGCAGCACCGTGGTGCGCAGGCGCAGCGAGTAGGCGAGGGTGCGACCGGAGAAGCGTTCCCAGTAGCCGGCCGGATTCTGACCGATGGGGGTGGAGAAGCCGGGCCAACGCGCGCCATCGGAGTAGTCGAAGGTGCCCCCGTCGACGATCACACCACCGATCACCGTGCCGTGCCCGGAGAGGAACTTGGTGGTGGAGTGCACGACGATGTCGGCACCATGGTCGAGCGGGCGCACCAGGTACGGCGTGGCGAGGGTGTTGTCGACGACCAGCGGCACGCCCGCCTGGTGGGCGACATCCGCCACTGCCGCGATGTCGAGCACCGCGCCGGTGGGGTTGCCGATGCTCTCGGCGAGGAAGGCGCGGGTCTCGGGCCGTACGGCTGCCCGCCACTCGTCGAGGTCGGTCAGGTCGTCGACCAGGGTCGCCGTGATCCCGATCTCGGAGAAGCGGCCCAGGACGAGGTTGAGTGTGCCGCCGTAGATCTGCTTGGAGACCACGACGTGGTCGCCCGAGCGCGCGATGTTGAGGATGGCGAGTGCCGTCGCCGCCTGCCCGCTCGCCACCGCGATGGCGTATGCACCGTTCTCGAGGCGGGCTATGCGTTGCTCGACGACCGAGGTCGTCGGGTTGGACATCCGTGTATAGGCGTACGAATCGAGGTCTTCGAGGGCGAAGGATGCCGCCGCCTGCTCCGAGCTCTCATAGATGAAGCTGGTGCTGGCGTAGATCGGGGTCGCGCGTGCTCCGGTGGCAGCATCCGGTGCCGCTCCGGCGTGGATCTGCAGGGTGTCGAAACCCCAGGCGGCATCGTCGCGATCGGGGCTGTTCCCCGCTGTCTCCGTCATGGCTCCAGGCTATTGGTCGGTGTCGGGCGGCATCGGGCGTGCCGTCACAGAACGTAGCGGTTCAGCGCGCCAGACGTTCGACAAAGGCACGGATGACGCCGGCAAGTTCGACCGGCTTCTCCTCCTGCACATTGTGGCCGGTGTCGAGCTGAACGCCCATCGAGCCGGGTACACGGGCGAGGAACTCGTCGACCACCGCGGGAGAGAGGAAGCCGTGCTCGGCGTGCACCAGGAGAACCGGGGCGGTGATCCGGTCGAGGTCGGCCCAGAGCGTCTCGAAGTCCTGCAGCTGCACCGTCTCGCCCGGCTCCAGGTTGGTCAGCTGGTGCTTGAAGATCACGCTCCCGTCCTCGCGCACGCGGGTGTTCAGCACGATTCCGCGGTCGAGGGCCGCACGAGAGGCGCCGAAGCCGAACGCGATGGCCCGCTCGGCGATCTCGTCGCGCGAGGCGAAGACCTGCGGACCGGCGAGGAATCCGGTGACCTGTTCGGCGGCGTCGGAGGTGAGACCGGGGCTGAAGTCGACGACGACCAGGCCCGCGACCAGGTCGGGGCGCTGGGCGGCCAGGGCGATTGCCGTGCCGCCGCCGAGCGACTGGCCGACGACCAGCTGGGGGCCGGTGCCGAGGGCGTCGAGCACGGATGCCACGGCTCCGGCATTCCGCGACGCCCGGTAATCGCGATCCCGCCGCCACGACGAGTCGCCGTGACCGGGAAGGTCGACCGCGATCGCGGGCGTTCCGAGCTCGGCGATCGTCGCATCCCAGGTGTGGGCGTTCAGGCCCGCGCCGTGTAGGTAGGTGGTCGACGGATGCTGCCCCCAGACGATCGCGCTGAGGTCGTAGCCGTCGGGGTCGATCACGGCCGCGCGATGGGGCGTCTGGAGCTCGGTGAGGATGCCGAACTCCGCGGCCTCCTGCTCGAGATAGGAGAATTCGTCATCGGGAGAGGGCATAGGTCCATCGTGCCGTGTTTTGCGGCGTGCCGGCGGATGCTCGGCAACCAACCCCGGCGAAGTAGGTAAGGCATGCCATACTTAGGCTGTGCTTAGTTCTGACGCGGTGGTGCTCGCCACCCTCCTAGACTCCATCCGCTGGAGCCCGGCGGCGACCGACAAAGTCCTGCTGGCCGGAACCGAGCGCAGCATCCCGGCCATTCGCGCCATCCTCGCCTCGCTCCCCGTCAAGGCTCGCGGGCAGGTCTTCGTGGAGGTCGACGGCGCAGACGACATCGACCCGATCTCGGGGCCCGGACGCGTGATGGTGTGCTGGCTGCTGCGAGACCGCGGTCAGTCGCTGCAGCGATCTGTCGACTCCTGGCTCAGCGAGATGCTGCCGACGGAGTTCGATCGCGAGCACAGTGTGTATGCGTGGGTCGACGGCACGGGTGCCGCGCACACCCTCAGCTCGAACTGATCCCCAGCAGCTCTTCGGTGCGGTCCCACAGCTCGCGCGCGAACGCCGTGTCCCCGGCCCGCCGGTGCGCGCGGCCATTCGGGGTCAGTCGGCTGAAGTAGGTGCCGTTCGCCGCGCCGATCGCGTCGGAGGTGGCGAGGAATAGCAGACCCTCCGCGCCCTGCTCCGGCGTCGCGAAGAAGAACCGCCCCGCCACCGCCTCCCCGAAGCGCATGAGCGGGAGGCCGGAGCTGAAGCCGGTGCGCACCTCACCCGGGTGGAACGAATACGACTGCAGCCCGGTGCGTCGGGCGAGCTCCTTGGCGAACAGGATGTTCTCGAGCTTCGTGTTGCCGTATGCCCGCCAACCGCCGAGCCACCGTGACCGCTCGAACTGCAGATCGTCGAGGTCGAGAGCCGCCCAGAGTGTGGCATTGCTGGAGGTGGTGACCACCCGTGCCTCGCTGGCGATCAGCCGGTCGAGCAGGAGGTGGGTGAGCAGGAAGGACGCGAGATAGTTCCCCTGCTGTGCGAGATCGAAACCGTCGACCGTGGTAGCGCGCTTGGCGATGAACCCGCCGGCGTTGTTGGCCAGAACGTCGATGCGGTCGTAACGCGTGAGGAGGGCATCCGCCAGTTCCCGCACCTCATCGAGGCGGCTGAAGTCGGCGAGGAAGGCGGTGCCTCCGGTCTGCTCGGCGACGGCACGGGTGCGTTCGGGGTTGCGGCCCACGACGGCGATGGTCGCGCCACGCGCGGCCAGAGCGACGGCAGCGGCCCGCCCGACGCCGGAGCTCGCCCCGGTGATGACGATGGTTCGACCCGTCAGGTCGGGGATGTCCTGGGTCATGCGGGCAGGCCGAGGATGCTGGCCGTCTCGTCCCAGAGCCGGGCGCACGCGGCCGGGTCGTCGGCAACCGTACGGGTGCGGCCGAAGGGTTTCAGCCCGTCGAAGTAGGTTCCATTCGGCACACCGAGATCGGGGGTGGAAGCGAGATGGACGAGTGGGGCAGCGCCCTGCTGCGGGCTGATGGCGAGGCTCCCTCTGGTGACGAAATTGCCCAGGCGTACGAGCGGCGACTCTGCACCGAATTCGGTCGCCACGTAGCCCGGGTGGAAGGCGTACGCCGTGATCTGCGGCACCCGCCGGGCGAGCTCGCGGATGAACATGATCGTCTCGAGCTTGCTGGTGCCGTACGGGATCCACCCGCCGAGGTAGGGGCGCCGCGCGAACTCGAGATCATCGAATCTCAGGGAACCGACGAGGTTCGCCGCGCTCGCGGTGGAGATCACCCGCCCCGCCGATTCGACCAAGCGCGTGCCGAGCAGTGCCGTGAGCAGGAAGGGCGCGAGATGGTTGTGCTGGAAGGTGCGCTCGTGACCGTCAGCGGTGACCCCGCGCTTCGACACCAGCCCGCCGGCGTTGTTTGCGAGCACATCGATGGCGTCGTATGCCTCCAGCAGTGCGTCCGCGAGGGCACGCACGTCGTCGAGACGGTCATAGTCGGCGAGGAACGGCCGCCCGCCGACCTGGTTCGCCACGATGCGGGTGCGCTCGGGGTTTCGCCCGACCACCGCGAGCGTCGCGCCGCGTTCGGCCAGCGCCAGTGCGGCGGTGCGCCCGATACCCGAACTCGCTCCGGTGATGACGATGGTGCTGGTGCTGAGGTCGTCGGGGGCGCCGAGGTCCTCGGGAACGCTGGGGGATGCGGGCATGGTTCCGTTTGTACACCCCTCGCAGGCAACCTCCCCGGTCAACCCTCGGGACGCGCCTATATGGTTGCCGCATGTCGCCCGATCGCTCGTCGTCACCGCCGCTCCGGCCGCCCCGGATCGCGATGGTGTCGATGCACAGCTCGCCTCTCGCCGGCGCCGGTCGGGGCGATGCCGGCGGCATGAACGTGGCGATCCTGTCGGTCGCCGAGCAACTGGCCGCGCGCGGTGCCACGGTCGAGCTGCTCACCCGGTCGGAGGGCCCCGCGCAGATCAGCACGGTCGCGCCGGGGGTGACGCTGTACGAGCTGCAGGTCGGCCCGCCCGGGCCTCTCCCCAAGGAGCGGCTGGCCGAGGTGGTCGACGAGTTCGGCGAGGCCGTCGCGATACTCACCGGGCGGTCTGCTCCCCGCTACGACATCATCCACGCCCACTACTGGCTCAGCGGGCTGGCGATGCTGCCGGTCGCGCTCGAACTCGGGATCCCGCTGGTGGAGAGCTTCCACACCGTCGCCGCCCTCAAGAACGCCACCCGCGACATCGGTCAGCCCGCGGAATCGGAGCGGCGGGTGATGACCGAGATGTTCCTCGCGGGTCAGGTGAGCGCCATCGTCGCCGGTTCCGCCGCGGAGGCGACCGCGCTGATCGACCTGGCCAAGGCGCCCGCCGACCGGGTCTGGGTGGTGCCGCCGGGCGTGGATCTCGACCGGTTCCGGCCGGCCCAGACTGACACGGCACCGGATGACGACGGCTCGCGCCTGCGTGCCTCGCTGAGCATCCCGACCGATCGTCACATCCTCGCCGTCGTCGCCCGCATCCAGCCGCTGAAGGATCAGGAGCTGGCCATCCGGGCGCTCGCCCTGCTGCCGGCGGATAGGCCCGTGCTGGTGATCGCGGGCGAAGCGACGCCGGGCGAGGAGGGCTACCTCGAGCGACTCCGGTCTCTGACCGCGGAGCTGGGGGTCGCGGACGATGTCCGCTTCGTCGGCGCGCTCGACCGGCCCGCGGTGGCCGCACTGCTCGCCTCGGCGAGTCTCACCGTCATCCCCTCGCGCTCCGAGACCTTCGGCATCGTCGCGCTGGAGTCGGCGGCCAGCGGCACGCCCGTCGTCGCCTTCCGCGGTTCGGGCCTGGTCGAGTCGGTTGCCGATGGGGTGTCGGGAGTGCTCGTGCCATCGCGCGAGCCGCAGGAATGGGCCGACGCGATCGCCCTGCTGCTCGGCGACCCGTCTCGGCTGACCGAGCTGTCGTCGACGGCGCGGCACCACGCCGAGGCCTTCGGCTGGGCCGCGACCGCCGCCAGCCTGCTCGGTCTCTACGCCAGCCTGCGCTAGACGCCGTTCCACACGCTCAGCGACCGAACGGCGCCTGAGCGTGTCGACGGGCGTCAGGCCGTGGGACGCCCGTAGGTCTCGAGCAGTCGCAGCCAGATCTCGTTCATGGTCGGGTAGGCCGGCACTGCGTGCCACAGCCGATCGAGCGGCACCTGCCCGACGACAGCGGTGGTGGCACCGTGCAGCAGCTCCGCGACATCCTGACCCACGAAGGTGACGCCGAGAACGACTTTGCGCTGTTCGTCGACGACCATTCGCGCGTGGCCCTCGTAGCCGTCCGCCTGCACCGCGGCACCGGCGACCGAACCGAGGTCGTAGTCGATGACACGGATGTCGTACCCGGCTTTCTTCGCGGCCGCGGCGGTGAGACCCACCGACGCCACCTCGGGATCGGTGAACGTCACCTGCGGAACCATCTCGTGATCGGCCGTCGCCACGTGGACGCCGAAGGGCGCGTCGTCCACGTGTGTGCCGAGCGCCCGGGCCGCGATCACGTCCCCCGCCGCACGAGCCTGATACTTGCCCTGGTGGGTGAGCAGCGCGCGGTGGTTGACGTCACCGCAGGCATACAGCCAGTCGAAGCCGTTCACCAGCATGGTGTCGTCGACATCGAGCCAGTCGCCGGGGGTGAGGCCGATCGTCTCGACGCCGAGATCCATCGTGCGGGGAACACGGCCGATCGCGACGAGGACCTCATCGGCAACCACGGTGCTGCCGTCGTCGAGGGAGAGCTCGACGCCGGCATCCGTGCGCTTCACGCTGGTCGTGTTCGCGCCGACCAGCACCGTCGCGCCCGCATTCTCGAGCGCCTTCTTCACCGTCTCGCCCACGAACGGCTCCTGATTGCCGAGCAGCGGGGTATGGCTGACGATCGTCACCGCTGTGCCGAAACTCGAGTACGCGGTCGCCATCTCCGCGCCGACCACTCCGCCGCCGATGATGGCAAGGCGCCCGGGCGCCGTCTGCGCGCTGGTGGCGTGACGGCTGGTCCACGGGTTCGCGTCCGCCAGTCCGGGCACGTCGGGCAACAGCGGGTCGGAGCCGACACTGACCGCGATGGCATGGCGGGCCGTGTAGGTGGTGCCGTCGACATCCAGCGTCTTCGGTCCGGTGAAGCGGGCGTGCCCGCGAACGAGGGCGATGCCGGCGCCGTTCACCCAGTCGATCTGGCTCTGGTCATTCCAGTCGTGGGTGAAGCTGTTGCGCCGGGCCAGTGTGGCGGCGACGTCGAGGCCGCCGGTGACCGCCTCCTCCGCACCCTCGACAGACTCGGCGGAGCGCAGCACGATTCCACTGCGCAGCAGCACCTTCGACGGCATGCAGGCCCAGTACGAGCACTCGCCGCCGACGAGTTCGCTCTCGATGAGCAGCGCGGTGAGCCCGCCCTGCACGGCCCGGTCGGCGATGTTCTCGCCGACGGCCCCGGCGCCGATGACGATCAGGTCGAACTCCGTCGTGTCGGGGGTCGGCACGGGCGGCATCGTCGGCTGGGGCAACGCCTGGCTGTTCTCGGACACGGGTCCTCCTCGGTTCGACCTACTGGTGCTTACCGGCCGACGAATTCGGCCGCCGTGCGGGTGGCGAACGCCGTCATGCCGATCGCGGCGTCTTCGCTCGACGCTAGTCTCACCAGCTCCGGCTGCAACCCCGCCTCGGCCGCGGCGTCTCCGTCGCGCACTGCGGTGCGGGCATTGGCAAGGGCGGCCTGCACCGCGAGCGGCGCCTGCGCGGCCACCTTCCGAGCCAGTTCGAGGCCGCGGGCGTACTGCTCGCCGTCCGGCACGACCTCCTGAACCAGGCCGATGCGATGCGCCTCCGCCGCGTCGAACAGGTCGCCGGTGAGGATCCAGCGCATGGCGTTGCCCCAGCCGACGGCGCGAGGGAAGCGGATGGTCGCACCACCGAAGGGGAGGATGCCTCGGGCCACCTCGATCTGCCCGAAGCGGGTCGACTCTGCCGCGACCGCCATATCGCTGGCCAGGATCAACTCGATTCCGAGCGTGAGGCAGGTGCCCTGCACCGCGATCACGACGGGCTTGCTGAGCCGCTGCCCGGAGACCTGCCAGGGGTCGATGCCGCCCTCGGCGGTGATGTCGAGGCCGTCTGCGCCGATGCGCGGGCCGACATCCGCCAGGTCGAGACCGCCGGTGAAGTGGTCGCCATGCGCGTAGACGAATCCGACGCGCAGGTCGGGGTCGCGCTCGAGTTCGCCGTACGCCAGCGAGAGTTCGTGGAGCAGTTGGAAGTCGGCGGCGTTGCGCTTGTCGGCGCGATCGAAGCCGATGAGGAGGACGTGGCCGTCGCGATCGACAGTGATTCGGTTGGTCATGCTGTCGATGCTATGGCTTCGTGTGGCTCAGCTGGCGAGGGCGCCGATGATCCTCAGGATGCTGCCCAGGTCGTCCACGGCGGCCTCCGGCGCCGCGGGCGCGAACTCGGTCACGCCGGCCCCGGCCAGGGGGAGTGCGGCCTTCGCTGCAGCGATCACCTCCAGGAGCTGCGGCAGGGTGGCACCGAAGGGCTCGGGGAATCCGATGCCGTCGATGAACGCGGGGTCGAGCACGTCGAGGTCGACGTGGATGTAGACGCGGGAGGCGCCGGTGGCGAGGAGAGCCTCGGTGACTGCCGCGGCATCCAGAGAGTCGGGGGAGATGGTGCGGATGCCCGCGGCCTGCGTGTACTCCGCCTCCGCCTCGTCGAACGCGCGGGTGCCGGCGAGCACGAGAAGCGTCGGGTCGAGCGGGATGCTGGGGACGACGGCATCCGCCCCATCGCCCAGGAGGGTGCGCAGCACCATGCCGTGGAAGGCGCCGGTGGGGGAGGACGCGGGGGTGTTGAGGTCGGGGTGGGCGTCGAGCCAGAGGACCGCGGTGTCGCCCGTCTCGACGGCACGGGCGATCGGGGCGAGCTCGACACCGCAGTCGCCGCCGATGGTGATGCCGAGCCCGGTCGAGACGGTGATCTCCTCCAGCAGCGCATCGCGGACCGCGACGATCGAGCTGAGCCGCTGCACCGCCGTGCCCTCGTCGCTGCCGGCGCCCGACGGGATGTCGATCAGCACCGTGGAAGTCGCGGGCAGGTCCTCGCGGATCGCCTCCGCTCCGTCGATGAGACGCATCGCGCGCGCGGAGCCGGAGCCCTGCCATTGGGGGACGACGAAAAAGGTGGCAGCCACACCCTAAGTATGGCCGCCACCTCCGGCGAGCGTGTCTCTACAGCGTGCGCGGCGCCTTCGCGAGGTTGGCCTCGAGCTCGGCGGCGTTCTGCCGCGAGACGTAGGCGGGGCGGTCACGCTCGAAGCGCCAGCTCTCGCTCAGCGGGCTGCAGTCGACGGCGTCGAAACCCGCCTCGTCCATGAAGCCGATGAGGAACTCGGCGGCCTCGGGGTAGTTCGATGAGACGGGGAGAGCGCGACGGTCGGGCGTGCCGACCGGTGTGCCGTCCGTGGTGATGTCGCCGAACGTGATGTTGTTGAAGCCTTTGACGACCCTGGACGTCGGCAGGTGCTCCTGGAGCATTCCCGACACGGTGGTCGTGCCCTCGTCGAGTGCCGCGATGTGACCGTCGCGCTCGAAGTAGTAATTGTTCGTGTCGATCACGATCTTGCCGCCGAGCGGCTCGACCGGCACCTGCAGGTAATTCTTCAGCGGCACCGTCACCACGGCGATGTCGGCCGCCTCCGCGGCCTCCAGCGCCGTCGCCGCCCGCGCCTTCGCGCCGAGCTCCGCAACGAGGTCGGCGAGCGTCTCCGGCCCGCGAGAATTGCTGATCACCACGTCGTAGCCCTGAGCGATCGCCACGCGGGCGAGCTGGCTGCCGATATGTCCTGCACCGATGAGTCCGATTGTTGTCATGGTGACAGTAAACACGGAGCCGAATGTTCCCGGCTGCCCCTCACGCGGCTACCGCAGGGTGATCGGCGCGACCGGACCGGTGATCAGGTCGGTCGAGACGAAGGCGCCGGCAGCATCCGTCCGGCTGAAATCGATCGCCGCGGAGACGTCGTAGTTGCCCGCGCCGACCGGGGGAAGATCGGAGGGGAAGCTCTCGGCCACCTCGTCGTCTGCGGAGCAGCGCACGGGGGTGAACGCGGCCGGATAGGTCATGGAGGCGCCAGGCGCCAGGTCCACCGTCGCGACCATCATCACCGTGGGGCCATTGCTGTGCCAGAGCACCGTGCCGTCCTGCGACAGGGTGATCGCGGGGCTGGCGGCGGTGGTGCCGGTGAGACGCTGCGTTCCGGTGTTGGTCATCGTGACCTGCCCGGTGATGCTGGCGGCGGTGGCGGATGCCGTGGCCGGGAAGTCGACGGAGAACACCAGCCCCGAGGCATCCGGTGCCACCTGGGCGAGCGGGGCACCGCAGCGGTTGATGCGGTCGGCGGAGGCGCGCTTGCCCGCCGTGGGCGGCTGGGCGGGGGCGGCATAACCCTGCTCGGACGTGCTGCTGTCGCTCTGTGAGCTGGAGCCCGCGCTGCTGGTGCTGGCGGTCGGGATGCCACGGATTCCAGTGATGCCGACCGCGCCGATTCCCACCACCGCGAGGGTGCCGAGAGTGCCGACGGCGATCTGCTGGCCGTGGTGGCGGCGGGCGCTGCGGCGCGTCACCGCGGCGAGGTCGATCGTGGCGGCGTGATCGTTCTGCGGGCTGTGATCGTTGTGCTCGGCGCGGAGCATGGCGCGGAGATCGGATTCACTGAACTCGGATTCACTAGACATTGCTGCCCTCTCTGGAGGTCGTGGGGGAGTCTGGGGTGTTCTCGGCGGTGCCCTCGGGGGTGCTATCGGAGGTGCTCTCGGGGGTGTCGAGCGCGGCGCCGAGCTTGGCGAGGGCGTCGCTCAGGTAGCGCTTCACGGTGCCGGGGCTGATGTTCAGGCGTTCTGCGACGCCGGCCACGGTGAGGTCGTCGTAGTACCGCAGCACGATGCAGGCGCGTTCGCGCGGACTCAACCGCGCGAGCTGTCCGTCGAGGTCGACCCGGGCATCCGTCGTCGATGCGCTCGACTCCTGCAGCTCGGGCGTCGCCGTAAAGTGTGCGATTCGGCGCCAGCGGCTGGTGCGGCGGCCGCCGTCGAGATAGCTGTTCAGGATGGTGCGGCGCACGTATGCCTCCGCGCTCGCCACGGTGAACCCGTTGCGCAGTCGCCCGAAGGTCTTCACCAGGGCGTCCTGTACGAGGTCCGCCGCGTCATCGCTGTTGCCGGAGATCAGGCGGGCGTAGCGGATGAGAGCGTCGCCGCGTTCGGCGACCAGCGTCGCGAGAACGGCGCGCCAGTCATCCTGCCGCGGTGTTGGTCGGGTGGCCGATGCGGTCATGTCGTCGTGCTTCGTGTCACTCGTGGTCCCTTGTTGCTTGTCGCTGTCGCTGTTGCTGTTGCTGTCGCTGTTGCTTGCATCGCGCTGTGGTTGTCGTGCACCTGTCTACTTGT
>JBEVGK010000096.1:0-8271 GCA_040511795.1 Lacisediminihabitans sp.
CGGCTGACCTTCAATTTCGCCCGCAAGGGCGGCTACACCGGCATGGAGGACTACCGCTGGGCGGTGCTCAGGGGGAAGATGTCGCCGGTGCAGTTCCAGCTGTTCAACTTCTTCTTCATAGTGCTGTATCAGAACCTGATCCTGGTGCTGATCGCCCTTCCGGCATACACCGCCTGGCAGAACCAGGGCACGCCCTTCGGTCCGCTCGACGTGATCCTCAGCGTCGTCTTCCTCGCTTTCACCGCAGGCGAGACGGTCGCCGATCAGGAGCAGTGGGACTTCCATCAGCGGAAGAACGCGGAGATCGCCGCCGGGCGCACACCGAGCCCGCGCTTTCTGCAGACGGGCCTGTTCCGTGTATCCCGGCACCCGAACTTCTTCTTCGAGCAGGCCCAGTGGTGGGTGCTGTTCTTCCTCGGCGCCTCGGCCGCCGGCTCGGTCTTCCAGTGGACGGTGGTCGGTGCGTTCCTGCTCAGCGTGCTGTTCATCGGCTCGACGATCTTCACCGAGAGCATCACGGTGGGCAAGTACCCCGAGTACGTGGACTACCAGCGCCGCACCTCGCCGATCATCCCCTGGTTCCCGCGTCGCGAACGGACCGCGACGGAAGCGGCCGCCTAGGCGCACTTGCCCGACATGCGGTGACGTTGTGCGGTGAGCACCGCGACGGTGACTTTGACGACACCGGGCGTGTCTCGCGGCGCTGGGAGCGGGCCGGGTACCGTGGGGGGATGTCCTGCATCCGCTTCAACACCCCCGCACAGCGCCAGGCCATGCGCGACCACCGCCCGGTGATGCTCACCGCCGAACAGGCCGCCGCCCTGCACCCCGCTCCCCCGGTGACGGCGAGCAAGATCGCAAGACTCCGGCTGCTCGCCGCCGACGCGAACCCGAAGATCCGGGAGAGTGTCGCCAGCAGTCCGAATACGCCGGCGGACCTCTTCGCGGTGCTCGCGACCGACCCTGACGAGGGTGTGCGCTCCTGCGTCGCCCGCAATGAACACAGCCCCTGCGAGGTTCTGCGCGACCTGGCCGACGACGAGTCCGAGCGCGTGCGCGGGTTTCTCGCGGTCAACTTCTTCGTGCCTGCCGATGTCATGGAGCGCCTCGCGGACGACCAGAGCGAGACGGTTCGTGCGCTCGTCAGCTGGAAGGGCGCTCTCGCCGACGCCTAACGCGCGGAGCGATGAGCAGCACGGGAATGGACGCCACGACGGCGCGGGTGGACAGCTGGGTCTGGGCCGTGCGCCTGGCCAAGACCCGGTCGGCCGCCACCGCCGCCTGCAAGGCCGGCCACGTGCAGGTGAACGGCGAACGCGCCAAGCCCGCCCAGACGGTCAGGGTCGGAGACGAGGTGCGGCTGCGCACCGCGGATGCCGAACGCACTGTGCGCGTCGTCCGCCTGGTCGTGAAGAGGGTCGGCGCCGTCGTCGCCGCGGAATGTCTCGTCGACCTGACACCGCCCCCGCCACCCAAAGAAGAGCGTCCCACCACCGCCACTCGCGATCGAGGCGCCGGGCGGCCCACGAAACGGGAACGACGCGATCTGGAGAAGCTTCGCGGTCGCTGATTCAGCCTTGTTTTCGCCGGTGTTAACAGCGTGTGACAGTCTGCGCCCGGGTTTCGTGCGAGCGCCGTCGCGCTTCTAGGATTCGGGGATGACGATCGCGCCCTCCCCCACCCGCGCCACGCACATCGAGCCCGGCGGCATCGAAGCCATCCCCGCGGACCGGCGCCACGGCTCACCGTGGCAGCTGTTCTCCACCTGGACCTCCCCGAACCTCGAGTTCGCCACCATCTTCGTCGGTGTGATCGCCGTCGCCTTCTTCGGTCTCGGGTTCTGGCAGGCGATGGCCGCACTGGCCCTCGGGACGGTGGCTGGCGCCATCACCCAGGGAGTGCTCTCGACCTGGGGCCCGCGGGAGGGCCTCGCTCAGCTCGTACTGAGTCGCACGGCGTTCGGGTATCGCGGCAACATCCTTCCGGCCGCGCTCAACACGGTCATGGCCGGGCTCGGCTGGTTCGCCGTCAACTCGGTGAGCGGGGCCTTCGCGCTGGCGACCCTGACCGGAATGCCGGTGGTGCTCGGTCTGCTCATCATCGTGGTGATCGAGGTCGCCCTCGCCTTCGTCGGGCACGACCTGGTGCAGGTATTCGAGCGCTACGCCAGCGTGGTCCTCGGCATCATCTTCATTGTGGCGACGATCACGATCTTTGTGCACGCCGACCTCGGCTTCGTGCAGAAGGGCGGCAGCAACTTCAGCTTCGCCGGCTTCACCCTCGCCGCCGGGGCCGCGTTCGGCTACGCGGCGGGCTGGAACCCGTACGCCTCCGACTACAGCCGCTACCTCAAGGCGAGCACCAGCAAGAAGGCGATCGGCTGGGCCGCGGGTCTCGGCAACTTCGTCTCGTGCATCGTGTTGATGGCGGCCGGTGCTGCGGCCGCGACGATCGCGGGCTTCGACGCCAGCAGCCCGACGGACTCCTTCACCGCGTCGATGCCGGTCGTGATCAAGGACTTCACCCTGGTGGCCATCGCCGTCGGCGCGATCGCCGCCAACGCCCTCAATATCTACTCCGGCGCGATGTCGTTCCTCGCCGCCGGAATCAAGATCCCGTTCGCTCTGCGCCGCGCAATCGTCGCGCTCGGCTTCGGCGTGATCGGATTCTTCATCGCCTGGAGCGCCATCCCGGATGCCGGCCACACCTAAGAGAACTTCCTCCTGGTGATCTCCTACTGGATCGCCCCCTGGCTGGCCGTCGTGTTGGTCGACCGGTATCTGCGCCGTGGGACGGAGATCGCCACCCTGGTGACCGACAGCGCCCGGTATCGCAACCCGGCGGGAATCATCGCCTTCCTGGTCGGCCTCATCGTGTCCGTCGCGCTGTTCTCGAACCAGTCCTTCTACACTGGTCCGCTCGCGAAGGCGTTCCCGATCGGCGATCTCACCGCGATCGTCGGCCTGGTCATCTCGGGCCTGCTGTATTACGTGCTGTTCATGGCCTTCAAGCCTGCCCTGGGCGGCCCGCTCGGCACGCCGCCGATCGACGTCGTCGGCGTCGATGCCGCGGACCACGTCGCATGAGCGGCGAGCTCTACCTCACCGACGTCGAGAAATTGGCGGTCGCCCGCGCGGAAGCGGAGATCGGCGCGGCCGAGGGCGGCATCCCGATCGGCGCGGCCCTGTTCGCGGCCGATGGAACGCTGCTCGGGGCGGGACACAATCGGCGCGTGCAGGACGGCGATGCCGCCATGCATGCCGAGACGAATGCGTTCCACAATGCGGGCCGGCAGCGCAGCTACCGCGACACCGTGATGGTGACGACGCTCTCTCCGTGCTGGTACTGCTCCGGGCTGGTGCGACAGTTCGGCATCGGTCGCGTGGTGGTGGGCGACGATCAGAGCTTTCTGGGCGGCCAGGACTGGTTGGCCGAGAACGGCGTCGAGGTGACGGTGGTGAACGACCCGCACCTGATCGAGCTGATGGGTGATTTCATCGGCGCCCACCCGGAACTGTGGAACGAGGACATCGGCGAGGACTGACGGCCCGCTCATCGTGTCCCTCGCTGAGCAACGCACTGCGCGCCGCTCTGCCGCACAATCGACGTACCCGGAAAACTCCGGTGCACGGCGACAGGACATCGGATCATGGATGCTCGGCTGGGAGCACTGCTCAAAGGTCGGTACCGCCCTACCGAGGTGATCGGGCGCGGCGGAATGGGCTGTGTGTACCGGGCACGGGACGAGGCCCTCGGCCGGGATGTCGCCCTCAAGCTCTTCGTGTCTCAGCTCGATCAGCGGGAGATCCGTCGACAGGAGGACGAGGTCAACCTGCTGGCCGGCCTTAGTCATCACAGTCTCGTCACCCTGTTGGACGCGGCCATCGACCGCTCGGATGCCGACGATCCACGCATCTACTTCGTCATGGAACTGGTCGACGGCGAAGACCTGGCGAAGGTGCTCGATCACCGGTCACTCTCCGCCCGTCAGATCGCACTCCTCGGCTTCGACCTGGCCGAGGGGCTTCACTACATCCACAGCCGCGGAGTGATTCATCGTGATCTCAAGCCGTCGAACGTGCTCATGCTCGATCTCGATGACGAGAGCACCCGCACCCGCGCGAAGCTCACCGACTTCGGAATCGCACTCACCCCGCAGAGCGCGCGGATCACCGCCGAGGGGATGACCACGGGAACCGCCGCATACCTCAGCCCTGAGCAGGCGCAGAAGTTCCCGGTCGGACCGGCCAGCGACATCTACTCCCTCGGGCTGGTGCTGCTGGAGTGTTTCACCGGTCGCCTTGCCTTTCCCGGCGAGCCGGTTCCGTCGGCACTCGCGCGGCTGCTCGGCGACCCAGACATCCCGAGAGAGCTCGCGCCAGACTGGCGTGCGCTGCTGACCGCCATGACCGCGCGACAGCCAGAGGATCGCCCGTCGGCCAGCGAGGTGGTCGCGGCGACAGCCCAGCTCATCGCCGCGGAATCCCACCGCCACCGCCACGCGGTCGCGCCCGATGAGGCGGTCGCCCTGGAGCGCGCAGCGGTTCTCGGAGATATCGCGGATCGGGTGACGAGCATCGCCGCCCGATCACTCGGTGCGGCCGCCGCGATTCTTCGCGTCGGTGCGCTCGAGCGCACGTGGGTCAGCGACACCGTGGGTGTGGACGCGCCGACGGTCGCTCGTATGCTCGCCGGCCCCTCGGCCGCCCGCCCCGACCTGGAATTCTCGCTCGTGGCGACCATCGTCGGGCACGGCGGCCGTCCGCTCGGCACCCTCGAGGTCTTCGGCGACGCGCGCCTCGGTTCGTCCGAGGAGCAGATCGCGACGTTGACCGACCTGGCGGCACTCGTCGCCGGTGTTCTCGGCATGCCCGCGCGCATCCGCTCGTCTGGCACCGATGCCGCATCGGCCGTGACGCCGCCGAACGTCACCACCCTGAGTACCCGCCGCGCGGCGCGACGGGAACAACGTTTCGATGACATCCCCGCGCAGGGATAGACCTTTCTGCCCATAGTGGTTCTCGGTGAGCTACTCTCGGTTCAAGCACACGGGCGATGATGCCCGGCTCGGGGAATCTCGGATCAGGGGAGTCTTATGTATGCAGCAGGTGACGGGCGAGTTCGGTGAGCACCGCAATCACGGTCGAACAGGACTTCGAGGCGACGGCGATCGACGTGCTTCTGGAGGCGGCAGTCGTCCAGGTGCTTGAACGCATCGGCGAGAGCCAGGGCCTTCCCCCCATCCAGTGGACGGTCGTCGACTACCCGGAGGGCCCCGTCGTGGAAGGCCGGCCGCACGGCGCGTGCAGCGACGCCGAGGAGATCTGCGCGCGCTGGGCGGCCGTCATGAACATGGCCGAAAACGACTGGGATTCGGTCGCCGGGGAACGCAGTTGGCGCCTGAACATCGGCACCTGGCACCTCGAACTCATCGCCTGTCACGAAACGGCGATCGACCCCAGCACGCTGTTCGACTAGCCCGGCACCGTTCGACGAGCCCGGCAGCTCGCCCGATCAGAGCGCGGGCTCTGCCAGCCCGAGTGCGAGTGCCACGCTCTCGGCGTGCTCCCGCAGGGCGTCGTCGGTCATCGGCGATCGGGCGATGAGTTGCGCGAAGAACACGGGGCCCACGATCGCCCCGTACTGCTCGGCAGTGACGGGGGTGACCCGCTCGGCGAATTCGTCGATTGCCGCCTGATTCGTCTCACGGAGGGACGCCGCGGCCTCTGGATCGCGCGTCGCCTTGGCGATCTGCATCGTTGCGGTCGCTGCGAACACGGGGTCCATCATCCCGTCGCGCACCCGGATCAGGTACCGGTGCAGGCTTTCGAACGTTGACAGTCCGTCGAACTCGCCGACCTCTCCCGCGAAACTGCCGGTGACGGCATCGCTGATCGCCCGGTCGATCGATCCCCAGTGGGTGTAGAGGGTGCGCCGCGACACCTGCGCTTCCGCAGCGAGGATCGTGAACGTCAGCGGTGCGGAGGCGGGCTCGGCCAGCAGCCTGCGCACCGTCGAGAGCACGTGATCGCGCGTGCGCTGGATGCGGGGATCGGACATTCTTCGAGTCTAGGTGACGAAATAATCGGGTCGTCAGATGAATTCCTACAAAATCATGGACATTTCGGCGATCGTGCGACCGACCTCAGGGTAGAACGATCGGTCGCTCGGCGTCGGGTGTGAGCCGGAAGATGCGGAGCGTGCGACCCGACGCCCGCTCGTAGCCGCGGTACCCGGGCCACTGATCTTCGATGAACGTCCAGACCGCCTCGCGCTCCTCGTCTCGGATCAGCGCTGCCCGTACGGGAATGAGTCTGCGGTCCACACTGACCGCCGCCTCTGGATGGGCGAGGAGGTTGACCGTCCAGCCGGGATGAGTGTCTCGGGCGAAGTTGCTGCCGGTCACCAGCATCCCGTCCCCCTCTGGTACGTACATCAGTTCGGTGTCGCGCTGAAGCCCCGATTTCGCCCCGGTGGTATGCAGCACGAGAGAGGGAACGAGAAAACCGCTGAGCGGATGCTTGCCGCGGGTGAGTGCGCTCGTCATCCGTTCCAGCGGCGGCATGATGGTCGGCCCCACCCGACGGAAGAACCCGGTGCGGGAGAATCGCGAGACGGCGCGGCGCACCGCGCGCTGCACGGGCGAGCGCCGTGTGCCCTGCCCCGCGGGGACGGCCGAGTCAGTCTCCGTCATAGGCCGCACGGAGGGCAGCGATATCGAGCTTGTCCATCTCCATCATCGCCTGCATTGCCCGGCTCGCCCCCGCCGGGTCGGGTCCGGTGAGCACCTCATCCAGAATGGTCGGCACGATCTGCCAGGAGAGACCCCACCGATCAGTGAGCCAGCCGCAGCGGCTCGGCGCTCCCCCGCCGGCGATCAAGCCATCCCAGAGGCGGTCGACCTCCTCCTGCGTCTCGACGGAGACGAACAGCGAGATCGCGTCGGTGAACGGATGCCCCGGTCCCGCGTTTATCGCCCGAAACTCTCCTCCGTCGAGCACGAACTCGACCCCGAAGGGCTCGCCTGCGGGCCGTGGACCGCCCTCCGGGTACCGGGAGACCTTCGTGATGGATGAGTTCGGGAACAGCGACACGTAATACTCGGCCGCATCCACGGCCTCGGTGTCGAACCAGAGGAACGGGGTGATTTTCTGCACGGTGACTCCTTCGTCTGTTGCGTGGTCGGGTTTCGATTTTTCTCTAGCGGCGCTCGAGAACCCCGCGAACGTAGGCGGCCTGTCCGACATGCTGCAGTTCGTCGGCGATGATGCTGATCATCCGTACGGCGAGCGTGACCGCCGGATCGAATCGGGTGTCGACCACCCGATCGAGGGCGGCATCGTCGAGGCCGGCGAGGTAGCCGACGGTGCGGCGATAGACCGCGTCCTGATAGCCGAGCAGTGTCTCCGCGTCAGCGCCGACCTGACCGACCTCCTCCACCGACTGGCCGTACCCGGTGGCGCGACGATCGAAGGGGAGAGCGAAACGCTCCGCCCAGCCGTCGGCCAGCCAGAGCTGCTCGTCGGCCGCGGCATCCGCGACACTGCTGTCTTGTATCCGGGTGAGATGCCAGACCAGCCAGGCGATGGTGTTGGCTCCGGGGTCGACCCGTGCAGTCAATTGCGTGCGGTCGAGTCCGTCGAGCACAGATTCGACTGCCTCTCGGATGCGGGAGAACGCGTCGAGCAAGAGCCCGGAACCGGAGGTCATGGCGCCGAGGTTACTCTTCCGTGCCAGCGCGGGGAATACGGCACGGAGAACGGGCCGGGAATAGTGCCAACGCGTGCCGCGCTCAACCGACCATGAAACGCATCGGATTCCTGTCCTTCGGCCACTGGCAGGACGTGCCCGGCTCCCTCACCCCGACGGCGCAGGACGTTCTGCTGCAGACGATCGAGCTCGCGGTCGCCGCCGAGGAGATCGGCGTCGACGGCGCCTACGTCCGCGTTCATCACTTCGCCCGGCAGCTCGCCTCGCCGTTCCCGCTGCTTGCGGCAATGGCCGCCCGCACCCGGCGGATCGAGATCGGTACCGGGGTCATCGACATGCGCTATGAGAACTGGCTCGCCATGGCGGAGAACGCCGCGGCGACCGATCTGATCAGCGACGGCAGGCTGCAGCTCGGCATCAGCCGCGGCTCACCCGAGACCGCGGAGCGGGGCTACGAATCGTTCGGTCATTTCCCGGCCGAGGGGATGACGGATGCCGACATGGCCCGGCAGACGACCGAGGGATTTCGTGCGGCGATCGCGGGCGCTGCCGTCGCGCGGG
>JBEVGK010000097.1:0-3518 GCA_040511795.1 Lacisediminihabitans sp.
CGGTCCAGGCGTCGACGAGGAAGGTCATCAGGCTGCGGCTCAGGCCGGCTGCGGGCTCGATGACGTAGGGCAGGTAGCGCTCGTTCGCGGCCTGGTCGAAGTAGGACAGGTCGGTGCCGGAGTGCTCCGAATGGGTCTTCAGGTCGAAGTCGGTGCGGTTGGCGATGCCCTCGAGCTCGCCCCACTCCGAGCCCTGGAAGCCGAAGCGGTACTCGATGTCGACGGTGCGCTTCGAGTAGTGCGACAGCTTCTCGGTGGGGTGCTCGTAGCGGCGGATGTTGTCCGGCGTCATACCGAGGCCGAGGAACCACTCCTCGCAGGCGTCGACCCAGTACTGGAACCACTGCTCGTCGGTGCCGGGCTCGACGAAGTACTCCATCTCCATCTGCTCGAACTCACGGGTTCGGAAGATGAAGTTACCCGGCGTGATCTCGTTGCGGAAGCTCTTGCCGACCTGCGCGATGCCGAACGGCGGCTTCATGCGCGCAGCTCCCATCACGTTGGCGAAGTTGGTGAAGATGCCCTGGGCGGTCTCGGGGCGGAGGTAGGCCATCCCCTCCTCGTTGTCGACCGGCCCGAGGAAGGTCTTCAGCAGGCCGGAGAAGTTCTGCGGCTCGGTCCAGTTGCCGGGCTGGCCGGTGTCGGGGTCTTTGATGTCGGCGAGCCCGTTGGGCGCCGAGTGACCGTGCTTCTCCTCATAGGCCTCGAGCAGGTGGTCCGCCCGGAACCGCTTGTGCGTGTACAGCGACTCGACCAGGGGGTCGCTGAACACCTCGACGTGCCCGGACACCTCCCAGACCTTGCGGGGAAGGATGACCGCGGAGTCGATGCCGACGATGTCGTCGCGCCCCTGCACCATGAACTGCCACCACTGGCGCTTGATGTTCTCCTTGAGCGCGGTGCCGAGCGGCCCGTAGTCCCACGCGGAGCGTGATCCGCCGTAGATCTCCCCCGACTGGAAGACGAATCCGCGACGCTTCGCGAGGTTGATTACCGGATCGAGCGGGGAGGCGTTGGCCACGTGTAACTCCAAAGGTCAGCCGTGCTGGGTGCGCGGTCTGAGTGGGCGGTCGAATTGCAGCCTTCAGCCTAGCGATCCCCCGCCCGTCGGAAATTCAGGATGGCGGTCACGCCTTCGCGGCACACCGCACAGATCGCTGTCATTTCGCTACCGCTATCCTGAGTTTCCGTTGTATGTCGGGGCGGATGACCTGCGCGAGGCAGAAGGGTCAGCGCTGCAGGGCAGCCAGTACCGCGGCCACGTCCGACTCGTCGTTCCACAGGTGGAAGGCGACGCGCAGCCGCCCCGCACGACCGGACGCACGGATGCCCGCTGCCGCCAGAGCCGCGAGATCGGCACCGTCCGGGTCGGCCCAGGTCACTATCGCCTGCCCCTGACGCGGGATGCCGAGGCCATCGCACAGGGCGTCGCCGAGCCCCGACACCCGGGCCCACACCTCGCCGATGTCGAGTTCGGAGAACATGCGGAGCGCGGGCTCTGCTCCCACCCAGGCCGGCCACGCCGGCGATACATCGAACGCGCGAGCGTCGGCCGCCAGCCGCATTGCCGGCCCGTAGCAGGACTGCCAGATCTCGTCGCCCGAGTACCACCCGGCCTGGAGGGGCGTGAGTAGCTCGTGGAACGCCTCGGTCACCGTGAAGAAGGCCACCCCGCGCGGCGAACACAGCCACTTGTATGCGTGGCAGACGGTCGCGTCGAAGACCCCGGCATCCACCGGGTGGACGCCCGCGGACTGGGTGGTGTCGCAGAAGGTGAGTGCGCCATGGTGCTTCGCGGCATCCCCGATCGCGCGAATGTCGGCGACCCGTCCCGTCGACGACTGGATGTGAGAGAAGGCGACCAACCAGGTGTCGTCTGTGATGGCCTCGGCCAGCTGCTCGACCGGAACGCAGCGCACGCGCACGTCCGTCCGCTGGAGGAAGGGGAAGACCATCGAGCTGAACTCGCCATCGACGGTGAGCACCTCGGCACCCGCCGGGACTGCCGCGGCGACGACGCTCGCGATCGCCGAGGTCTGCGAGCCGATCGCGACCCGCGCCGGCTCGACCCCGACGAGTCGGGCATAGGAGGCGCGCGTGCGCGAGACGATGCCGTCATAGTCCATGGGATTACGCTCCGCCGACTCCCACAGGTCGAGGTCCGCGCGTTGCGCGGCGACGGTCTCCGCGGTCGGCAGGCCCATCGTCGCCGCGGCGAGATATCCGCGGGGCGACGCAAAACTCGCGATGGCGCGGGCGAGCGGGGGTGACGGGGTCATGGTTCAAGCGTGAGGCGCACGCATCCATTCGACAAGAGGATATGAAGTATGCAACCGATAATCTGAACTTATGGAACTCGACCTGCAGACCGTCCGCATCGTGCGGGCCATCGCCGACTCCGGCAGTATCACCGGGGCGGCACGGATGCTCGGCTACAGTCAGCCCGCCGTAAGTCAGCATCTGCAACGCGCCGAGACCCGACTCGGCCTCCCGCTCATCGCACCCGCGGGCCGCAGCGTGCGACTCACCGAGGCTGGACAACTGCTCGCACGCCATTCGCTGGCCATCACGTCGGCTCTCGACGCCGCCGCCGGAGAACTCGCCGACCTCGCCGGACTGCGGTCCGGCACCGTGCGCCTGGCGGCGTTCCCCACGGCCTCATCGACGATCGTGCCGAGGTTTCTGGCCGGAATGGCCGAGCGCCACCCGGGCATCCACGTCAGCTACCTGGAGGCCGAGCCTCCGGAAGCGCTCGCACTGCTGCGCGACGGCGCCATCGACCTGGCGATCACGTTCTCATACCCGGGCGATCGCGGTGAGCAGGACCGGGACGGGGTGGTCGTCCCGCTGTTCACGGAGGAACTGGTGGTGGTGTTACCGACGGGGCATCCCCGTGCCGACGACGGCCAGGTCGATGTCGCGCGGCTGGCGGACGAGCGGTGGATCGCCGGATGCCCGCGCTGCCGCGGACACCTGCTGGCGGTCTGCGAGACGGCGGGGTTCGCCCCCGGCATCGCCTTCGAGACCGACAACGCCGGGGCGGTTCTCAGCATGGTCGCGAGCGGACTCGGCGTCGCAATGCTGCCGCGGTTGGCGATGGCGACGGCCGCACTCCCTGCCGGGGCGCTCACCCGGGAGCTGCGGACACCCAGCATTCGCAGCATTCAGGTCGTCGCCAACGACGGTGCGCCCAGGGTGCCGGCCCTGGCCGCGAGCGTGGCGCTGCTCCACGAGCTGCGCGGGGACGACTGGGGCCTCACGCCCGCCTGAGTCGCCCGCCCCGAAAGGAAATTCAGGACTCCGACAACGCACACACGCGAAATGCCTCGACCTGTGCAGAAACCCGGACCACAGTCCTGAGTTTCCGAAAGGACGGAGCTTCCGAAGAGCAGAGCAGAGCCAGGGTCAGATGCCGGTGCGGCGGTGGGCCTGCTCGAGGAGGTCGAGGGCGGCCAGGGCGTCGCGCGGGTCGACCGGCATCGCCGTGCCATCGCGGAGGGCGGCGGCGACCCCGGCGT
>JBEVGK010000098.1:0-13971 GCA_040511795.1 Lacisediminihabitans sp.
GCGCGACGCGCTGGACGACCTCGAGATCGTCGACGGCGAGTTGCGGTACTTCGACAACCGCTACCCGATCGCGCCGGGGACCGCAGACGACGGCGCGGCCCCGCGCGAGGTGCACGACCGGCAGCACTATGAACTTATCAACTGGCGCCGAGCGGATGCCGACCTCAACTACCGCAGATTCTTCGCCGTCAACACCCTGGCCGGTATCCGCGTCGAGGTGCCCTGGGTCTTCGCGCAGTCGCACGCCGAGATCCTGCGCTGGATCGACGAGGGACTCGCCGATGGCCTCCGGGTCGATCATCCCGACGGCCTCGCCGACCCGGGCGGATACCTCGACGCCCTCGCCGCCGCGACCGGCGGCAGCTACGTGCTGGTCGAGAAGATCCTGGAGGGCGACGAGCAGCTGCCCACCGCCTGGGCGACCGCCGGCACCACCGGCTATGACGCCCTCGCCGACGTCGACCGCGTGCTGGTCGACCCGGCGGGACGCACCGCACTGGACGAGCTCGATCGACGCCTGCGCGACACGGACGCGCGCGTCTCGTGGACAGACCTCATCCACGACACCAAGCGCTCGATCGCGGACGGCATCCTCCGCTCGGAGGTGCTGCGCTTGGAGCGTGACCTCGGCGACGCCGTGGAGCGCTCCGTCGCCGACGAGGACTGGAAGCTCTCCCCCACCGCCGACGCCCTGGCCGAGTTGCTCGCCTGCTTCCCGGTGTACCGCTCCTATCTGCCGCTCGGCGCCGAGCACCTGCGCGAGGCGGCCCGACTGGCGAAGCGACACCGGCCCGAGTTGAGCGACACGGTGGACGAGATCGTCGCGGTTCTGGCAGACCCGGGCCACCCGGCATCCGTCCGATTCCAACAGACTTCCGGCATGGTGATGGCGAAGGGCGTCGAAGACACCGCCTTCTACCGCTACACCCGGCTCGGCTCGCTGACCGAGGTGGGCGCAGACCCGAGCGAGTTCTCGATCGGGGTCACCGAATTCCATCGTCGGCAGCAGCTGCGCCAGGCGACATTCCCGTCCTCGCTCACGACACTGTCCACGCACGACACCAAGCGCGGGGAGGATGTCCGGGCCCGCATCTCGGTGCTCGCCGAGATGCCCGAACGCTGGGAGGCCGCGCTGGAGGAACTGCGCGGCGAGTCCCCCCTCGGCGACGGCCCGCTCGAGGCGCTGCTCTGGGAGGCGATCATCGGGTCGTGGCCGGCGAGCCGCGAGCGGCTTCACGCCTACGCGGAGAAGGCGGCACGCGAGGCCGGCAACTCGACCCGCTGGACGGCGCCGAAGGAGGACTTCGAGCGGCGGATGCACGAGCTGGTCGATTCGGTGTTCGACGACGAGCGGGTGGCGGGCATCATCCGCGGCCTGCTGGACATCGTCGAGCAGCCGGGCTGGTCCAACTCGCTGAGCGCGAAGCTCATCCAGCTCACCGCGCCCGGCGTGCCCGACGTGTACCAGGGCAGCGAACTCTGGGAGACCTCGCTCGTCGATCCCGATAATCGTCGGCCGGTCGACTTCGACATCCGCCAGCTCTATCTGGCCGCCATCGACGGCGGGAGCCTGCCGGACATCGACGAGACCGGGGCGGCGAAGCTGCTCGTCACCAGCCGCGCCCTGCGCCTACGCCGCGACCGACCCGACCTGTTTACCCGCTACGCACCGATCACCGCATTCGGTGCAGGACGGCGACACGTGATCGGCTTCGACCGCGGCGGCGCGGTCACTCTCGCCACGCGACTGCCCCTCGGGCTGTCGCAGGACGGCGGATGGCGCGACACCACCGTGCAGCTGCCGGGGCGTCCGGTGGTCGACATCATCACGGGCCGGCGCTACCCCGGGGGTACCCTGCGGATGGCCGAGGTGCTGGGCAGCTATCCGGTGGCGCTGCTGATTCCGGACGACGGCACGGAGGACTGACGATGAGCTTCGAGGTGTGGGCACCGGCGGCGTCGACGATGACACTGCTGCTCGACGGCGAGAAGTACGCGATGGTCGAGCTCGGCGAGGGCTGGTGGGGCGCGGATGCGGGGCTCGCGGGCACCGACTATGGATTCCTGATCGACGGGGACGAGCATCCGCTGCCCGATCCGCGGTCGCGTCGTCAGCCGGAATCCGTGCACGGCCTGTCGCGCAGCTTCGACCCGAGCGCCTTCGCCTGGACCGACCAGAAGTGGACCGGCCGACAGCTCGCCGGTGGCATGATCTACGAGCTGCACCTCGGCACCTTCACCAAGAAGGGCACCCTCGACTCGGCGATCAAACGACTCGACCACCTGGTGTCGCTCGGCGTCGACTTCGTCGAACTGCTCCCGGTGAATGGCTTCAACGGCGACCACAACTGGGGCTACGACGGCGTGCTCTGGTACACGGTCGACGAGACCTACGGCGGGCCCGAGGCCTACCAGCGCTTCGTCGACGCCTGCCACGAGCGCGGCCTGGGCGTGATCCAGGATGTCGTCTACAACCACCTCGGGCCGAGTGGCAACTATCTTCCGCGCTTCGGTCCCTACCTGCGCGAGGGCAGCGCGAACACCTGGGGTGACTCGGTCAACCTCGATGCGGCACCGGTGCGGTCGTACATCGTGGAGAACGCGCTGATGTGGTTGCGCGACTACCACGTCGACGGTCTCCGCCTCGACGCGGTGCACGCGCTGGTCGACGAGTCGCCGGTGCACATCCTGCAGGAACTGTCGGTGCGGGTCGATGCACTGAGTGCGTTCCTGCAGCGGCCGCTGACCCTGATCGCCGAGTCCGACCTCAACGACGCGAAACTGGTCACCCCGCGTGAGGCGGGCGGGTACGGGCTGCAGGCGCAGTGGAGCGACGACTTCCACCACGCGCTGCACGTAGCTCTGACCGGCGAGACGACCGGATACTACGCGGACTTCGAGCACCTCGAGTCCCTCGCCAAGGTGATCACCCGCGGTTTCTACCACGATGGGACGTACTCGTCGTTCCGCGAGCGGGAGCACGGGCATCCGATCGACACCGCGGCGATGCCCTCCTGGCGGCTCGTCGTGGCCGACCAGAACCACGACCAGATCGGCAACCGCGCGGTCGGCGACCGCCTGAGTGCGCAGCTGGATGCGGGCAGGCTCGCCATCGCGGCCGTGCTCACCATGGCGGGCCCGTTCACCCCGATGCTCTTCATGGGCGAGGAGTGGGGCGCATCGACTCCCTGGCAGTTCTTCACCGCGCATCCGGAGCCCGAGCTGGGCGAGGCGACCGCCAAGGGGCGCATCGCCGAGTTCGAGAAGATGGGCTGGGATCCGGATGTCGTGCCAGACCCGCAAGACCCGTCCACCTTCGAGAATTCGAAGCTGAAGTGGTCGGAGAGCACCGAGGGGTCGCACGCGGAGCTGTTGGCGCTCTACCGGCGGTTGGGCGAGCTGCGTCGCACCGTACCCGACCTCACCGACCCGAGCTTCGCCCACAACTCGGTCGAATTCGACGACGACGAGGGCTGGTTCGTGCTGCGCCGCGGTGCGACCGCGATCGTCGTCAACTTCGCCGACCACCCGCTGTCGCTGCCCGTCGGTGGCACGCTGCTCCTCGGCACCGCGGACTCCGTCGGCGCGTCCTCCTCAGCCGTGGTGCTCCCGCGCCACTCCGCCGCGATCCTCGGCACCCCGCCGGTCGCCCTTCGACAGCCTCAGGACCCGTAGCGCCGCTGCTTTCTACGACTCGCGTTCGTCAACATGATCAGCTCGTCGAGTCGTCCGCCAACAGGACAGATTCGGGAGTGTCGGGCCGCGCATCCTGTTTACGGACGCTGCCCGCGCGATTGCTCCTCGACCAGCGCAGCCCTACGGCGCGAGACCCTCCAGCACGGCATTGGACGGCACGAAGAAGTTCGTACCGGTCTTGGCCGTCGACACGTCGAGGATGCGGTCGTATTTGCCGACCGGGTCGCCGATGAACATGTTGCGCAGCATGTGCTCGATCACCCAGAGTTCCCGGGTGTAGCCGATGAAATAGGTGCCGAACTCCCCGGCACCGGGCCGCCCGAACGGCATGTTGTCGCGCAGGATGTCATGCTCCACCCCGTTCGCGTCGACGATCGTGTTGAGCGACTTGTGCGACATCCGCTCGTTCGGAAGCTGCTCGAGCTCCACGTTGTCGAGTTTGGTGCGGCCGATCACCGACTGCTGATGCTCCACCGTCAGCTTCTCCCAGGTGGCCAGGTCGTGCAGGTACTTCTGCACCACCACGTAGCTGCCGCCGACGAAGTCGGGGTCCTCGTCGCCGACGACCGACACCCCGGCCATCCGCTGCCCGGTCGGGTTCTCGGTGCCGTCGACGAAGCCGAGCAGGTCACGCGAGTCGAAGAACCGAAAGCCCTGCACCTCGTCGACCACCGTGACGGAGTCCCCGAGCTTCTCGAGAATGAGCCGCTCCAGCTCGAAGGTCATGTCAGCCCGCTCCGCACGGATATGGAACAGCAGGTCTCCGGGGGTGGACACCGCCACGTGCGGCGTACCGCGCACCTCGGCGAAGGGCCGAAGCTGGGCCGGGCGCGAGGGCTGGTCGAACCGGTCCCAGGCGGATGACCCGATCCCCACGTTGCACGACAGGTGCCCGTTCAGGTCACGGAAGCCGACCGCCCGCACCAGGCCGCCGATGTCGGAGATCACGTCCCGCACCGTGGCGACGGCCGCGTCGGTCGCGGCGATGGTCACCACGAGGAAGACGGCGGCCCGCGAGAGCGGGGCATCCACACTCTGCGGTTCTATCGGTGTGCGGCTGTTGCTCTCGTCCATGAGCCGATCATAGGGAGCGTGCGTGCACCCTCGCATGCGCCAGATGACGGAAATTCCGTCAGTACTCGATGCGGTGCGCGTTGCTGGCGTCCCCGCGCGGCTTCGCCGACCTGAGCAGGGCCGCGGGGGTCAACAGCCCGCGGCCGAACCGGGCGCTGACGGCATCCATCGTGTCCTCCGCCTCGCGCCAGCTCTCGTCGTCGTCCCACAGTCCCAGCGCCTGACCGTCGCCGGGCGCGAGCTGCTCGACCCGCACGCCGATGAGCCGCACCGGGCCGTGGCTGCCGAGTCCCTCGTAGATCTCGCGCACCTCCTCGTAGATGCGGCGGCCCAGGTCGGTCGGCTCGGCGATGGTGCGCGAGCGGGTGATGGTGCTGAAGTCGGAGTAGCGCAGTTTGAGCACCACGGTGCGTCCCACCCAGCCGCCCGTGCGCAGCCGCACGCCGACCGCGCTGGCCTGACGCAACAGCTCACGGCGCAGGGTCTCGGGGTCGGTCGTGTCGACCTCGAAGGTCATCTCGTGCCCGACGCTCTTCTCGACCGATCGCGTGGTGACCGGTCGCGGATCGATGCCGTTGGAGAGTTCGTGCAGTTTGCGTCCCGACGCATCTCCGACCGCGCGCTGTACCATCGCCATCGGCGCGCGCGCGATGTCGCCGACGGTGCGGAAGCCACGCTTCACGAGCGATTCCTCGGTGGCGGCACCCACGCCCCAGAGCGCGCCGATCGGCAACGGATGCAGAAACTCCAGCGTCTGCGCGGCCGGCACGACCAGCAGACCGTCGGGCTTCGCTCGCCCCGAGGCGAGTTTCGCCACGAACTTGGTCGAGGCGGCGCCCACCGAGCAGTGCAGACCGGTCTCGGCGAAGACCCGGGAACGGATGAGCTCGGCGACCACCGCGGGCGGGCCGTACACGCCGCGCGCGCCCGAGACGTCGAGGAAGGCCTCGTCGATTCCCAGGCGTTCGACGATCGGCGTCATGTCGTCGAAGATCGACATCACCTGCTGTGAGTAATGCCGGTACTTCTCGAAGTGCGGCTCGAGCACGATGGCGTGCGGACACAGCCGCATCGCCTGCGACAGCGGGATGGCCGAGCGCACGCCGAACTTGCGCGCCGGATAGTTGGCCGCGGTGACGACCGAGCGCAACGACTTTCCGGCGACGACGACGGGCACGTTCGCGAGCTCCGGGCGGTCGAGAAGCTCTACCGAGGCGAAGAAAGCATCGAGGTCGACATGGAGGATGGGGGCGGTGCTGCTGTCGACGGATGCCGCGCTCACCTGTCGCGTGCTGCCGTCCTGCCTACCCATGCCGTCTCCTCGCTAGGAGGCTACCTCGCACGGCTGACATCACCGGGCTCGAGCAGCCCGAGTCGGGCGAGTCGGGTGCGGGCGGCGTCCTCGCTGCTCGAGCCGCGCCCGAGGATGTTCCCCGCCAGCGCGAGCACGAGGCGGGTGGCCGTGATCGCCGGCCACCAGGCGCGACGGAGGCCGAGCATCCGTCGATAGCGCACGGGGATGGAGGCGACCGCGCCGGCGAACAGCACCCGGTAGAACGGCGCCATCGAGCGCGGGAGCCCGGGGTTGCGAATGAAGTGCACCGCCTCGGCAACCCGCCCATCGCTCTTCAGCACCGGTCCGAAGTCGACCAGGGCGCTCTCGAGCTGCGCCTCGGACCGCGGCGGATCGACGACGCCGACCAGCTCGCCGGCCTTCGCCCACTGTGCGACGTAGGCATCGGCGCCGCCGGGGATCGGGCGCCCCCAGATCTCATGCGAGCGCAAAAAGGCGTCGGTGAAGACGACGTGCACCCAGGAGAGCAGCTCCGGATCTCCCGCGGAGTAGGCACGTTCCTCCCCCGCGGCGTCGACGTAGGTGCCGACCACGCGGTCGTGGAAACGTCCCACGCGGTTCGACTCCGCCGCGGCGGCCGCCCGGTCGGAGAATGTCACCGAGATGAGCCATTGGATGGTGCCGGAGAGCCGCCCGAGCGGGTCCTCCTTATAGCGCGACCAGTCGTGCACGCCCGCCATCGCCCCGGGGTGCAGGGTCTGCATCAGCAGCGCGCGGATGCCCGCGACCAACGTCGCCATCCCCCCGTGCACGACCCAGGCGGCGGAATCGGCGCCGAACCAGCCCGCGTCATCACCGTCTTCGATGCGTTGCACCCAGTCGGGGCGACCGGATGCGGTGCCGGTGAACGCGGACAGCATCCGCGAACGCCAGACCATCGCGATTCCGCCCATGGTCGAACGCTACTGCGCCAATCTGGGAGTGGGTCAGCCGAGGAGCGCGTGCATCCAGGGCAGCGGGTCGATCGCATCGCCGCCGCCGGGGTGGATCTCGAAGTGCAGGTGAGCACCCGTGCTCGCGCCGGTGTCTCCGACAAGTCCGATCTGCTCGTTCGCGGTGACGGTGTCGCCGACGTGGAGCGGAACCGAGCCGACCTGCATGTGCCCGTAGACGCTCACCACGACCTGGCCGTCGATCACGTGCTGGATCGCGACGTGAACGCCGAGCGCGCCGTCGCTCACATCGGTGGCCTCCGTCACCACGCCCGCGGCAATGGCGTGCACGGGAGCGCCGAAGCCGGGATCGAAATCGACGCCCTCGTGATAGCTCGAGCAGCCCGCGCAGGGCGAGACACGCGGCCCGAAACCGCTCGCGATCGGGGTGGCTGCCGGAACCGGCCAGACCAGCGGGGGCGGGTCGGTGACTCCGTAAGCGTCCCGGCTGACGGATGCGGCGGCCGCGACCGCGGGAACGGTGAGGCTCTGCAGCGCCGGCGCGCTCTGCTCGGCGACGGCCTGCGCCGCCTGCACGGTCTGCGCGTAGGCGGGCACCGCGTAGCTGAGGGCGAGAATCGTGAGGACCGTTGCGGTGAGAACGGCGGCACCGCGGCGCAGCCAGTGGACGTGATTGACGGAGTTGAGAGCGCGTTCTGTGCGCGCGGGAATTGCGGGATGCACGTTAAATGGGGGTTCTTCCGGGTTTCTGCGCGCACGCTAGGGGATGCGCTGCGGCGCAATGCTGCGCCTACGGACGGGATACGGTCTCCCGAGATGGCGGGAGATTCGGCGACGAACTGGTCCCTGAGCTGGTGGCATACTCGCACCGGCGGACGCTACAACGGTCGTCTTTCTTCCATCAACGGTGACAGCCGATTCTCCGTGTTGCCTGGGAGGGAGTAGAGCACGAGCCCCGGTTCGTGCTAGGTGTGCCGCTCGTCGAGCAGTCGTAGCAGCGTGGTCATCGTGTTCTGATTGCGCGCTGTCAGCTGCCCGGGAAACTGCTTCCAGAAGGATTTCGGCACCGTGGTCTGCTGGCTGCCGCCCGGCATCCATTGGTAGATCGCCCGGTCTCCGAGCTCGATCCGCTCCGGTGCGAGAGCAGCGGCGTCCGGCAGCTCGATCGCCCCGAACGGCTGTGACGTGACAGTGATGAAGCTCTTGGCCGGGTCGGTGGCGATCGCTGACAGCGGATTCGCCTCGACGATCGCACGCAACCGCTGGCCGGTCAGCACGATCACGCTCGAGCGCACGGCGGTGGCCGCGAACACCGCGTCCTCGATCGTCTGGGCGCTGAGCACCGGCCCGGAGAACACGACGTTTCCGCTGCGCAGGAGGGTGACGACATCCGTCGCTCCGAGACTTTCGAACACCCGCCTGAGGTCGGCCATCGCCACCGCTTTCGCCGTGCCCACGTTGATGCCTCGCAGCAGTGCGACGCGGGTGCCGGTCATGTCGGCCAGGGTAGTCCCGGGCGTAACGTTGCCACCATGGAATTCAGATACCTCGGCAACAGCGGACTCAAGATCTCAGAACTCACCTACGGCAACTGGCTGACCCACGGCTCGCAAGTGGAGAACGAGGCGGCTCTCGCCTGCGTCAACGCCGCGCTCGACGCCGGCATCACCACCTTCGACACCGCGGACACCTACGCCAACACCAAGGCGGAGAAGGTGCTCGGCAAGGCGCTGAAGGGCCAGCGCCGCGAGTCGATCGAGATCTTCACGAAGGTCTATTGGCCCACCGGCCCGAAGGGTCACAACGATTCGGGGCTGTCGCGCAAGCACATCATGGAGTCGATCGAGGGCTCGCTCACCCGCCTCAAGACCGACTACGTCGATCTCTACCAGGCCCACCGGTTCGACGTGGAGACTCCGCTCGAAGAGACAATGCAGGCATTCGCGGATGTCGTGCGCCAGGGTAAGGCGCTCTACATCGGCACCTCGGAGTGGACCGCGGCGCAGTTGCGCGAGGGGCACGCGCTGGCCGAGAAGCTCGGCATCCAGCTGATCTCGAATCAGCCGCAGTACTCGCTTCTGTGGCGCGTGATCGAGAACGAGGTCGTTCCCACCTCGGAGAAGCTCGGCATCTCGCAGATCGTCTGGTCGCCGCTGGCCCAGGGAGTGCTGTCCGGCAAGTACCTGCCGGGAGCGCCGCTGCCGAAGGGCTCCCGCGCGACCGACAAGAACGGCGGCGCGAACATGATCAGTTCCTGGCTGCGGGATGACGTGCTCAGCGCGGTACAGGAGCTCAAGCCGGTCGCGGCCGAGGTGGGTCTCGACCTCGCGCAGCTCTCGCTGGCCTGGGTGCTGCAGCACCGCAACGTCGCGTCGGCGATCATCGGGGCGTCTCGCCCCGAGCAGGTGAAGAACAACGTGAAGGCGGTCGGCGTGACGCTTCCCGTCGAGGTGATGGCGAAGATCGATTCGGTCATCGGCTCGGTGTCGGAGCGGGATGCGTCCAAGACCACTGTCCCCGCTGGGCGACCCTCGTGAGTGAATTTTTTATGACACGTCACCGAAATGGGGAATACAACCCCGCTTCATACGCTTGCATGGTGTCATGACAACCACAGATACCTTCCCCGGCTACGTCGCGGGCACCTGGACCCTCGACCCCGCCCACTCCGAGGTCACCTTCTCCGTGAAGCACCTCGCCATCAGCAAGGTGCGCGGCTCGTTCAAGGACTTCACCGCGACCCTCGTGACCGCCGAAGACCCGACCGAGTCCACCGCGACCGCGACGATCCAGGTCGCGTCGGTCGACACGAACCAGAAGGACCGCGACAACCACCTGCGTACGAGCGACTTCTTCCTGGTCGAGGAGTACCCGACGATGGAGTTCGTGTCGACCGGTCTGAAGACCGAGGGCACCGACTTCACCCTCTACGGCAACCTCACGCTGCGTGGCGTCACCAAGGAGATCCACCTGAACGGCGAGTTCGGCGGTATCACCACCGATGGCTACGGCCAGACCAAGCTCGGCGTCGAGGCGAACACGCGCATCAACCGCAAGGACTACGGCGTCAACTGGAACGCTGCCATCGAGGGTGGTGGATTCACTCTCGGCGACGACGTGACCATCAACGTCGAACTGCAGTTCGTTCTGCAGGCCGCGTAGCACCGAACCGCTTCACAGGGGTCTCCGCCTTCGGGCGGGGGCCCCTCCGATCGTTAACGGTGCTGGTGTCTAACGGTGCTGTTCGACCTCGTGGTCCGCGTGCTCCGCCGGTTCCAGCTGGAAGGTCGAGTGTTCCACGTCGAAGTGCTTCGACAGGCACTCACTCAGCGAGTCGAGCAGCTCATCGGTGAGGCCCTCGCTGAACACCCGCGGCTCGACGACGACGTGAGCGGAGAAGACGTTCGACCCGGGCGTTATCGACCACACGTGCACGTCGTGCACGGAGACCACGCCGGGCTTCGCCAGCACGTGTTCACGGATGAGCGCGACATCCGTTCCCCGGGGCGTGCCCTGGCTGAGAACGCGCATGACGTCGCGCAGCAGGGACAGCGCCCGGGGCAGGATCAGGGCGGCGATCGCGAGGGAGGCGATCGCATCCGCGCGCTCGAAGCCGGTCACCAGGATGACGACACCGGCGACGATCACCGCGCCGGAACCGACCAGGTCGCCCAGAACCTCGAGATAGGCGCCGCGCATGTTGATCGAGGTCTTCGACCCCCCGCGCAGCACCAGCAGCGCCGCCGTGTTGGCCAGGGCGCCGATCACACCGACCCCGAGCATGAGCGGCGCCTCGACATCCTGAGCTCCCGGATCGATGAGGCGTTGCACGGCCTCGACGGTGACGAAACCGACGACGACGATCAGGATGGCGGCATTGATGAACGCGGCGAAGACTTCGCTGCGCCGGTGACCGAAGGTCTGTCGGTCGGTGGCAGGGCGCGCGGCGATGATCGTCGCGATGAGCGCCACGATCAGTCCGGTGAGGTCGGAGAGCATGTGACCGGCGTCGGCGAACAGCGAGAGCGAACCCGACAGCACCCCGCCGATGACCTCGATGACGAGCACCACGGCGACGATCGCGATGGCGATGCTCAGACGGGTGCGGTTCGCACTGCCGTGGTCGTGGCTGTGCCCGCTGTGCGTGGTGTCGCCCGATTCGTTCATCGGGTCAACTCTAGGAACCCGACCTGGGTAGCACCAGTCGGGACCCCCGGCAGGACCACACCGCCCCGCTACAGTTGACGCACTGCAAGCGGAACGAGAGCGATCGATGGACCAGTGGCTGGCGAGCATCCCGGCGATCGCGGTGCTGCTGGTGGTCGCCGGCGTCGTGCTCATCGAGAGCATCGGGCTGCCGCTGCCCGGCGAGACGGTGGTGGTCGCGGCGACCCTGCTCGCCATCACGGGCGGCAGCGTCACCCCGTGGCAAGTGGCGATCGCGACGCTGATCGGGTCGGTCGGTGGCGACCTCCTCGGCTTCCTCATCGGTCGGCGCTGGGGCGCGCGGCTGTTCGGCTTCGCCGGACGTCGCTGGCCACGGATGTTCGGGGCGGCCCGAATGGAGCGCGCCCGGTCCCTGGTGACCCGGCGCGGCGTCTGGGCCGTCGTCTTCGGTCGCTTCATCGCCCTGCTGCGGCTGTTCGTCGCCCCGCTGGCCGGAACGCTGGGAATGCCGTTCCGCCGCTTCCTCATCGCCGACCTGATCGGATCGACCCTGTGGTCGGTGGGAATCGTCGTGGTGGTGAGCGTGCTCGGTCGCGGGGCGATAGCCCTGGTGCACGGCTTCGCCTGGGCGGGTATCGCGATCGTCGTGCTGGCGGTGATCGTGATCGGAGCGGTGTTCGATCGGCGCGCCCGGGGTGCTCGCTCGGCCACCGACACCGTGCTGCTGCCGCTCTGGCGACACCTGCGCGCCACCCCGTTCACCAGCCTGTTCACCCTCGTCTACGTCGGTTTCGGCGTCGCCTCGACGGCGCTCTGGCGACCACTGGTTCGCCTCCCGCTGTTCGATGTCGTCGCGTACGGGCTTCCGGCCTTCGCCGAGGGACGGTGGTGGACCATCGCCACCGGTGCGGTGTTCTCCGGGCATCCGTTCGAGTACGCGCTTCTCATCCCGGCGGTGCTGGTCTTCGGCGCCTGGTCGGAGCGGCGCTACGGCACGCTGCGGACCACGCTGATCTTCGCCGCCGGCCAGGTGTTCGCCACGCTCGCCGCTGCCCTGACTCTGTTTCTGCTCGCGCCCACGGGATGGCCATGGGCGGTCGACCTCTCGACCATGAACGACGTAGGGCCGTCCACGGGGGTGCTCGCCACCGTGGCGGCGGTCTGTGCGAGCACCCGATCGCCCTGGCGGCTGCGGTTGCGGATCGTGCTGGCCTCCGCGGTGACGATCGCCCTGGTCTACGTCGGCACTCTGGCCGACCTCGAGCACTTCTTCGCCGTGGTGCCGGCCATGATCATCGCCCACTTCACACTGCGGCGCCGCGGCATCGGGCGGCCGACGATCCGCGAGTGGCGGCTGCTCACGGTGTCGGCTCTGATCACGATCGCCGTGGTGCTCGTGCTGGTGACCCTGGTTCCGACCGATGACCCGCTCGGGTCGACCACCTCGGGGGGCCTCGCCTGGCTCGACGTGCTCACCGATGTGGTGGTGATCGCGATCGTCGCCGGGCTCCTCGCCCGCGGCCGCTGGATCGGCTGGCTGATCGCCCTCATCCTCGCCATCATCAACGTGGTCGAGTTCGTGGCCTTGATCGTGCTCGCGCTGGTGGCGCAGCGGTTCCCCTCCGATCTCCTGGTCGCGATCGCCAATAACGCGATCTGGGTGGCGCTGCTGGTGATGCTCGTGCTGGGTCGGGGTGCATTCCGGGCGAGCATCCGTCGCTCCCGGCGCAGCCTCGACGGGGCCGGGCCGCTGGGCGACCCCGGCGCCGTGCTGCGGGCGAGCGGCGGTGGCACGCTGTCGTGGATGACGCTCTGGCCGGGTACCGACTACTTCGCCGGCTCCGATGGCGAGAGCTACCTCGGTTACCAGCTGCGCTCCGATGTCGCGCTGGTGCTCGGCGATCCGATCGGGCCCTCGGAACACCGCAAGCAGACGGTGCGGGAGTTCGTCGACGCCTGCCAGCGGCTCGGAGTCGTGCCCGCGCTGTTCTCGGTCGGTGATGCCACGGTCGACGCGACCCCGCCCGGCTGGCAACGGCTGACCGTGGCCGAGGACACCATCGTCGACCTGCCGACACTCGAACTCACCGGCAAGCGCTGGAACACCGTGCGCACCGCCATCAACCGAGCAGGCCGCGAGGGAGTGGACTTCAGGATGACCCGCCTCGCCGACGAATCCCCGGCCATCGTGGCGCAGGTGCGCGAGATCAGCGAGGAATGGGTGGGAGACAAGGCGCTGCCGGAGATGGGATTCACCCTCGGCGGCGTGGACGAGGCGCTCGACCCTCAGGTGCGGGCCGGAATCGCGCTGGACGCGGACGGGGTGATGCAGGGCGTCACCTCCTGGCTGCCGGTGTACGGGCGCGGCGGCGAGATCCGCGGCTGGACCCTCGACCTCATGCGCCGACGCGACGGCGCAAGCTTCAAGCCCGTGATGGAGTTCCTCATCGCCGAGTCCGCGCTCGCGTTCAAGGCGGAGGGCGCGGCGTTCGTCTCGTTGTCGGGGGCTCCCCTGGCCCGATCCGGCGAGGTCGAATCGGAGGGTATCGACGCGGTGATCGACCGCATCGCGCAGTTGCTCGAACCGCTCTACGGCTTCCAGTCACTGCACGCGTTCAAGCAGAAGTTCAACCCGCGCTACGAGACGATGAGCCTGGCCTACCGCGACGGGGCTGACCTGCCGCGCATCGCTCTCGCCCTCACCCGGGCCTACCTGCCGAACTCGTCCATGCTGCAGATCGCCCGGATGGGGCTGACCTCGGGGCGGTAGTGCTGTGCGACCGGCCG
>JBEVGK010000099.1:0-4366 GCA_040511795.1 Lacisediminihabitans sp.
TCGGCCTCATCCTGCGCAAGGCGAACGCCGTGCTCGACCTCGACATCTCGGGCAAGAGCCAGCTCGCCCTGGTCAAGGACGTGCAGAAGGACCCGGTGCGTCAGATCATCGAGCACATCGACCTCGTCATCATCCGCACCGGTGAGCGCGTGACCGTCGACATCCCCGTGCACCTCGAGGGTGAGGCCATGGCCGGCACCACCGTCAACCAGGACGCGAACACCCTGTCGATCGAGGCCGACGCCATCCACATCCCGGAGCGCATCGTCATCGACATCGAGGGCAAGGAGGAGGGCTTCCACCTCCTGGCCAAGGACGTCGAGCTGCCCACCGGTTCCGTGCTCATCTCCGACCCCGAGGCGCTCGTCGTCGGCATCACCTCCGCGACCGAGGCCGACCTGGGCTCGAGCGAGGGTGACGAGGGTGCTGTCGCCGTCGAGGCTGCTGTCGCGGCCGAAGAGTCCGAGTAACTCGGTCTCTCGTTAGATCACTGCTGAACGCCCTGACGCCTGAATTCCTCTGACGCCTGAATTCTTCTGACGATGGATGATGCTCAGTGGCTCGTAGTCGGGCTCGGTAACCCCGGGCCCGACTACGCCAGCAATCGGCACAACGTGGGCCAGATGGTCGTGACCGAGTTGGCGCACCGCATCGGGGCCACCTTCCGCTCGCAGAAGACCAACGCCATGGTCGCCGAGGGGCGCACGGGGCCCGGTGGTCCGCGGCTGATCCTGGCCAAACCGAACAGCTACATGAACCTGTCCGGCGGTCCGGTCGCCGCCTTGCTGGGGTTCTACTCGCTCGACCCGTCGCGCCTCATCGTGGTGCACGACGAGCTCGACATCCCGTTCGACCGCATCCGGCTCAAGCAGGGCGGCGGTCACGGCGGGCACAACGGTCTGCGCGACATCATCGCCGCGACCGGGAGTGCCGACTTCACCCGCGTGCGCGTCGGTATCGGCCGCCCGCCCGGCCGGCAGCCCGCCGCCGACTTCGTGCTGCGCGACTTCAGCTCCGAGGAGCGTAAGGTGCTGCCCAACCTGCTGGCGGATGCCGCGGACGCCGTCGAGCTGATCGCCACCGACGGACTCACCGCGGCCCAGCTGCGCTTCCACACCGACCCCTCATAGCCCCGGTCGGCGTGGCCTGCCCCGCGCGCCCCGCCACCTGCCCAGCGCCACCCCCCCCGATTTGCGCAATTCAGGTCAGACGGAGGCGGCATCCGCATATCCGCCCGCCACCCGCGTCGTACCTGAGTGTCGTACCTGAGTTGGGCGATGGGGCCCCGCGGCCGCCGTCAGCGAACGCGGCCCGAGCCTGTCGGGGGCGGCGACTAAACTCGTCGGGTGATACTCGAGGGCATTATTCCGGCGCTTTCGCGCGCCCACACGTTCGATAACGCCCTCGCCTGGGCCAATCGCAGCGCCGATTTCTCGCTGGTCGAGGGCCTGCGCGCCCCGCTGCTCGCCGGGCTGCTCGACAAGCGGGACGGCCCGCAGGCGCTGCTCGCGGTCGTCGCCACCGGCCGTGATTCCGAGTCGCTGCGCGGAGCCCTCGCGAGCGTCGCGCCCACCGCACAGGTCATCGAGTTCCCCGCCTGGGAGACCCTTCCGCACTAGCGGCTGAGTCCCTCCGCCGAGACTGTCGGCAAGCGCATCCTCGCCCTGCGCGAGCTGCAGAAGTGGACAGAGGCGCCGGATGTCGACGGCTCCGGTTACCGGAAGGCCGACATCATCGTCGTCGCCAGCGTGCGCGCCGCCCTGCAACCCCTCGCCGCCGACCTGACCTCGTTCGAGCCGATCGTGCTGACGGCCGCCGGGCGCGGGTACAACCTGTCGGAGATCTCCACGCACCTGGTCGACCGCGCCTACTCGCGCGTCGACATGGTCACCCGTCGCGGCGAGTTCGCGGTGCGCGGCGGCATCCTCGACGTCTTCTCGCCCACCGGAGAGCACCCGTGGCGCATCGAGTTCTTCGGCGACGAGGTGGAGCAGATCCGTCAGTTCTCGGTCGCCGACCAGCGCTCGCTGCCCGAACCGGTCGAGAGCGTCGAGCTGCTCGCCAGTCGCGAGATGCTGCTCACCCCCGCGGTGCGGCAGCGCGCGAAGGAGATGCAGCACGAGTTCCCGTCGCTCGCGCAGATGCTCGCCAAGATCGCCGAGGGTATCCCGGTCGACGGCATGGAGTCGCTCGCGCCCGCGCTGGTCGACAGCCTGGTGCCGCTCACCCATTACCTCCCCGAGTCCGCCGCGATCGCGGTGCTTGCGCCCGAGCGAGTGGCCAGCCGTGCCGTCAGCCTGGTCGAGACCAACAGCGAGTTCCTCGGCGCGGCCTGGAACGCCGCCACCGCGGGGGCCGAGGCGCCGATCGACCTCGACGCCGGAGACTTCCTCAGCGTGAACGAGCTGCGCGAGTCGGCGGGGGCACGCTCGTGGTGGACCCTGTCGAGCTTCGACACGGGCGCGGCCGAGCCGGTCGAGAGTGGAGTCGTCGAATCGAGCGCGACCAGCGAGCTGCGGGACGGCGACCACTACATCCGTATCGATTCGTCCACGGTCCCCTCATTCCAGGGCAAGGCCGAGGGCGGGCTCGACTATCTCGGTGAGCGGCTCGGCGAGGGCTGGACTCTCGGCGTCGTCGCCCAGGGCGCGGGCCTGGTCGAGCGTGCCTCCGAGGCCATCGCCGATCGCGGCTACGCCGCGCGGGTGGTGGATGCCTTCCCGGCAGAGCCGGAAGCCGGCGTCGTGTACCTGCTGAAGGCATCCGTCGAGCAGGGCTTCGAGCTGCCCGAGGTGAAACTCGGCATCGTCAGTGAGAGCGAGTTCTACGGTCGTGCCGCCGGCTACGACGCACGCCAGGTGAAGAAGCTCGCCAGTCGCCGCAAGAACGTGGTCGACCCGCTGCAGCTCAAACCCGGCGACTTCGTCGTGCACGAGACGCACGGCATCGGCAAGTTCGTCGAGCTGGTGCAGCGCATGGTGTCGAGCGGCGGTCGTAACGCGGTCAAGAACTCCCGCGAGTACCTGCTGATCGAGTACGCGCCCTCCAAGCGCGGTTACCCGGGCGACAAGCTCTACGTGCCCACCGACCAACTCGACCTGCTCACCCGCTACGTCGGCGGCGAGGCCCCCGCGCTCAGCAAGATGGGCGGATCCGACTGGTCGGCCGCGAAGGGACGTGCCCGCAAGGCGGTGCGCGACATCGCCGTCGAACTCGTGAAGCTCTACTCGGCGCGCATGGCGTCGAAGGGTCACGCCTTCCCGCCCGACACCCCGTGGCAGCAGGAGCTCGAAGACGCCTTCCCGTTCGCCGAGACCATCGATCAGCTCACCACCATCGACGAGGTGAAGGCCGACCTGGAACGGCCGATCCCGATGGACCGGCTGATCGCCGGCGATGTCGGCTACGGCAAGACCGAGGTGGCGGTGCGGGCCGCGTTCAAGGCGGTGCAGGACGGCAAGCAGGTCGTCATGCTGGTGCCGACCACCCTGCTGGTGCGTCAGCACATGGAGACCTTCGCCGAGCGGTTCGCCGGCTTCCCGGTGCACCTGCGTGCGCTGAGCAGGTTCCAGACCGAGAAGGAATCCAAGGAGACCATCGAGGGGATGGCCGACGGCACGGTGGACGTCGTCATCGGCACGCACCGGCTGCTCAGCCCGAGCGTGAAGTTCAAAGACCTCGGTCTCGTGATCATCGACGAGGAGCAGCGCTTCGGTGTCGAGCACAAGGATCAGCTGAAGAAGCTGAAGAACAACGTCGACATCCTGGCCATGAGCGCCACACCGATCCCGCGCACGCTGGAGATGGCGGTCACCGGCATCCGTGAGATGTCGACCCTCGCCACCCCGCCGGAAGACCGGCACCCGATTCTCACCTTCGTCGGACCGCACAACGACAAGCAGGTCTCCGCCGCCATCCGCCGCGAGCTGCTGCGCGAGGGCCAGGTGTTCTACGTGCACAACCGGGTCTCCTCAATCAACCGGGTCGCCGCGCAGATCGCCGAGCTGGTGCCGGAGGCGCGCGTCGCCGTCGCCCACGGTCAGCTGCCGGAGCACGTGCTCGAGCAGGTGATGGTCGACTTCTGGGAGCGCAAGTTCGACGTGCTCGTCTCGACCACCATCATCGAGACCGGCCTCGACATCGCCAACGCCAACACCCTCATCATCGACCGGGCCGACAAGTACGGCCTGTCTCAGCTGCACCAGCTGCGCGGTCGCGTCGGTCGCGGTCGGGAGCGGGCGTACGCCTACTTCCTCTACGACGCCGACAAGCCGCTCGGCGAGGTCGCCCACGACCGGCTCGCCACCATCGCGGCGAACAACGAACTCGGTGCTGGAATGCAGGTGGCGCTCAAAGACCTGGAGAT
>JBEVGK010000100.1:0-3317 GCA_040511795.1 Lacisediminihabitans sp.
TCGTTCTCAACATGGACGGCCAGCTCTGGACCGTGATCGACTTCCAGCACGTCAAGCCGGGCAAGGGTGGCGCGTTCGTGCGTACCAAGGTCAAGAACGTCATGAGCGGCAAGGTCGTCGACCGAACATTCAACGCGGGCGCCAAGATCGAGACCGAGACCGTCTACCGATCCGACTTCCAGTACCTCTACGCCGACGGCGAGAACTACGTGTTCATGGATCTCGGCAACTACGACCAGATCACGCTGTCTGCAGCGCAGGTCGGTGACGCCGCCAACTTCATGCTCGAGAACCAGAATGTGACCATCGCGCTGCACAACGAGGCGCCGCTCTATGTCGAGCTGCCGGCATCCGTCACCCTCGAGATCACGTACACCGAGCCGGGCCTGCAGGGCGACCGTTCCACCGGCGGCACCAAGCCCGCCACCGTGGAGACCGGCTACCAGATCCAGGTTCCGCTCTTCCTCGAGACCGGCACCAAGGTCAAGGTCGACACCCGCGACGGCAGCTACCTCGGCCGCGTCAACTAATGAGCGCACGGACGAAGGCGCGTAAGCGCGCCATCGACCTGCTGTACGGCGCAGACCTCCGCGAGATCTCCCTCAACCAGGCGATCGAGATGGAGGCCGAGCGGGCCAAGGCAGATCCCAACCGCTGGAACTCCTGGATCTACGCGCGCCAGATCGTGGAGGGCATCGCCGAACACGGTGACGAGATCGACGAGCTGATCGAGACCTACGCGCAGGGCTGGACCATCAACCGGATGCCCGTCACCGACCGTGCGATCATCCGCATCGGCATCTGGGAGATCCTGTTCAACGACGAGGTGCCGGACGGCGTCGCGATCGACGAGGCCGTCGAGGCGGCCAAGTCGCTCAGCACCGACGATTCGGGCAGCTTCGTGAACGGGCTGCTCGGCCGCATCGCCCAGACCCGCGCCTGAGCCGTCCCGCGCCGGTCTGTTTCTCCGCTTCACCTTCCGAAATGCCGGCAATTCGGCCCGCCGGTCGGCGTGTTGTCGTCGACACGCCGACCGCTGCCTAGCTTTGCCTGCATTTCGGGAGTGGGTAGGCGGGCAGTGGGGAGGCGGGAGTGGGTAGGCGGCGGCAGGTAGGCGGGCAGCGGGCGAGGTGACCTCGCAGATCGGCTAGGCTTGAGTCATTCCAGACATCCTTTAACTTCCGTCCTGTGAGGCGGGGAAGGAGGTCAGATTGCCCGCACGCACTGTGCTGCAGCAAGCTGATATCACCCGCGCGTTGACCCGCATCTCCCACGAGATCCTCGAATCGGTCCGCGACGGCGACCGACTCGTCATCCTCGGCATTCCTACGCGCGGCACGGTTCTCGCCGAACGCATCGCCGCGATCATCCGGTCGGTCTCCGATCAGCCCGTCGACCTCGGCACGCTCGACGTGACGATGTACCGCGACGATCTCGACCGCAACCCGACCCGCACGCCGTCGCCCACCCAGATGCCGGCCGCCGGCATCGACGGCGCCGTCGTCGTGCTGGTCGACGACGTGCTCTACTCGGGCCGCACCATCCGCGCCGCACTCGACGCGCTGCAGGCGATCGGCCGCCCACGCTTCGTGCGCCTGGCCACGCTCGTCGACCGCGGCCACCGCGAACTGCCGATCCGTCCCGATTTCGTCGGCAAAAACCTCCCGTCCTCGCGCAGCGAGCGCATCAATGTGCACCTCGCCGAGATCGACGGCGACGAGTTCGTCAGCATCGATGGCCCGAGCACGGATGGCCCAGCCACGATCGGAGCGCCGGCATGAGACACCTGCTCAGCACCCGCGATCTCAGTCGCGAGGAGGCGATCGCCATTCTCGACGTCGCCGAAGACATGGCGGATGCCGCAGACCGCGAGGTGCGCAAACTGCCGGCCCTGCGCGGCAAGACCGTGGTCAACCTGTTCTTCGAGGACTCCACCCGCACCCGCATCTCGTTCGAGGCCGCGGCGAAGCGACTGAGCGCCGACGTGATCAACTTCTCGGCCAAGGGTTCGAGCGTCTCGAAGGGCGAGAGCCTGAAGGACACCGCGCAGACCCTCGCCGCGATCGGCGCCGACGCGGTGGTCATCCGGCACGGGGCATCCGGGGCTCCGCTCGTGCTGGCCGAGAACGGCTGGGCCGACTCCAACGGCATCAGCGCGGCGATCATCAACGCCGGAGACGGCACCCACGAGCACCCGACCCAGGCCCTGCTGGACGCCTTCACCATCCGCCGTCGCCTGCACGGGCGCGGGTCGCGCGGCCGGGCGCTCGACGGGGTCTCTGTGACCATCGTCGGCGACATCCTGCACTCGCGGGTGGCCCGATCCAACGTCTGGTTGCTCTCCACTCTCGGCGCCGAGGTCACCCTCGTCGCCCCCGCCACCCTGCTGCCGGTCGGCGTGCGGGACTGGCCGGTCACCGTCACCTACGACCTCGACGAGGCGCTCGATGCCATCCCCGACGTCGTGATGATGCTGCGCATCCAGAGCGAGCGGATGCACGCCGCCTACTTCCCCAACGCCCGGGAGTACTCGCGGCAGTGGGGTCTCGGCGATGACAGGCTCGCCCGACTGGCCGCGGATAGCATCGTCATGCACCCCGGCCCGATGAACCGCGGCCTCGAGATCTCCTCCGGCGCGGCCGATTCGTCCCGCTCGACGGTGCTCGAGCAGGTCGCCAACGGCGTTTCGGTGCGCATGGCCGTGCTGTACCTCGCACTCTCCGGGCAGCGCGACCTCGCCGACTCTTCACCTACGAATGCAGGGAGCAACCGATGACCACCATCCTCGTCAAGGGCGCGACGCTCGCGGACGGCACCGGCAGCGACATCCTGGTGCGCGATGGGCGCATCGCCGAGCTCGGCAGCGGGCTGTCGGATGCCCAGGCCGAGATCATCCAGGCTGACGGCCTCCTGGCGCTTCCGGGCCTGGTCGACCTGCACACGCACCTGCGCGAGCCCGGCTTCGAGCAGAGCGAGACGGTGCTCACCGGTTCGCGCGCGGCGGCCATCGGCGGCTTCACCACGGTGCACGCCATGGCGAACACCTCGCCGGTCTCCGACACCGCCGGTGTCGTCGAGCAGGTGCAGCGCCTCGGGGAGGACGCCGGCTACGTCGCGGTGCGCCCGATCGGCGCCGTCACGGTCGGCCTCGAGGGGCAGCAGCTCAGCGAGATCGGCGCCATGGCCGGCAGCCGAGCGCGCGTGCGGGTCTTCTCCGATGACGGCAAGTGCGTCTCCGACGCCCTGCTGATGCGCCGCGCGCTCGAATACGTCAGCACCTTCGGCGGGGTGATCGCCCAGCACGCCCAGGAGCCGCG
>JBEVGK010000101.1:0-4545 GCA_040511795.1 Lacisediminihabitans sp.
GCGGGGGCGGCGCCCAACCTGCCGGCGTCGCCGCCCGCGCTGTTGTGGGCGCCTACGGGCGGGGGCGGCTGTGCCGGGCCCGGCGCGGCGCTGGGTGGGGGGGGGGCCCCCGCGGTCGGCCACGCCGCGGCAGGGGAGGCCGCGATCGCCGCACGGCCGCGCTCGATCAGCGCCTGAGCATCGCCCTGATCGGGTTCGCGCAGCACGCCCGCCGTGGTGGCCGTGATCAGCGCGGCGCTGATCAGTACGGTCACGGTGGTCCCGAGCGCGTGTGCCCCCCGCCACCGGCCGAACCAGCGACGCGCGACGGCGCGGAACCCGTCCCTGCGCACCGGCTGCTCCAGAAAACGGAAGGAGAGGATGGCGGCGCCCATCGTGATCGCCGCGGCGACGGCACCGAGCAGCCAGCCGCTGCCGCCGGTGCGCTCCCAGGACGGGAAGGCCGCGATCAGCAGCACGAACACCGGCCAGTGCCAGAGATAGATTCCGTACGAGCGCACCCCGACCCAGCGCAGCGGGGCGAGGTCGAGGGCGCGGCCGAGCACGGAACCCGGAGTGATGGACCCCCAGATGGTCACGGCGGCGAGCACCGCGACGGCGACCAGTCCGCCCCGGTAGGTGAGCGGGGCATCCGCGGGAAGAAGGAACGTCGCAGCAACCAGCGCCACCAACGCGAGCGTGCCGAGCACCGGGGCCAGCAGGCGGAACCAGTGAGCGGCGACCAGCCGCGAGACGGTCCAGCGGGAGCTGAGGATGGCGAGGATCGCGCCGACCGCGAGCCCGAAGCTGTGCGTGTCGGTGCCGTAGTACACCCGGGTGGCGTCACCGCCGACCGGGAGCAGTACAGCCATGGAAATGGCCGAGACCGCAGCGATCACGCTCACGATGACGACCCGCATCCGCCGCGAACGGATGAGTGCGAGCAGCAGCACCACGAATGGCCAGACCAGGTAGAACTGTTCCTCCACCGCGAGCGACCAGAGGTTGCGGAACAGCTCGGGTGCGGTCTCGTCGAAGTAGCTCTGCTCGCCGGCCACGGCGACCCAGTTGCTGCTGAAGGTGAGGGCGCCGAGCAGCTGACGCCCGAGGTGCAGCAGCACGTCGCCGCCGATCGCCCAGGCCGCCGCACTGCAGATCAGCAGCAGCGCGAGGAGGGCGGGCAGCAGGCGCCGCGCACGCCGCAGCCAGAAAGCCCGCAGCCGCAGGCGACCGGTGGTCTCGCGCTCGCGCAGCAGCAGTCCGGTAATGAGAAAACCACTGATCACGAAGAAGATGTCGACACCGATGAAGCCGCCAGGCATGGCGCCCGGGCTGAGGTGATACACCAATACCGCGGCGACGGCGATGGCCCGGAGTCCGTCGAGGCCGGCGAGGTGGGCGGAGCGGGGAGTGGGAGAAGACATTGAGTGTTCCAGCTTCCCCCGTCGCGAGGGCAAGGTCAAAAGCACCGGCTTAGAATCGGTGGAATGAGCACCGGGGTGGACGTCGTCGACGAGCCCACGATGCGGTTCCGTCTCGACGTCGCCTACGACGGCACCGCCTTCAGCGGCTGGACCCGCCAGCCGGACCTGCGCACCGTGCAGGGCGATCTCGAAGACGCTCTGAAGACCGTGTTCGGCAGGGTCGGTCCGGCACCGCAGCTCACGGTCGCTGGTCGAACGGATGCCGGCGTGCACGCGCTCGGCCAGGTGGCCCACGTCGACCTCACCGAGCGGCAGATCGCGGTGCTGCAGCGCCGCCGTGGCAAGCTGCCCCCGGCCACCGACGCGGCCAGCACACTGCGTCGTCGGCTCAACGGCATTGCGGGACTGGAGACGGATGTCTACATCTCTGCCGTCTCGATCGCGCCGCCCGGCTTCGACGCGCGGTTCTCCGCAATCTGGCGCCGCTACGAGTACCGCATCTCCGACAATCTCGGGCTGCGCGACCCGCTGTCACGCAATCGCACGGTCTGGTATCCGGCGACCCTCGATGTCGCGTCGATGGATGCCGCGGCATCCGCCCTGGTCGGGCTCCACGATTTCGGCACCTTCTGCAAGCCGCGCGAGGGCGCGACCACCATCCGCACCCTGCAGGACTTCCGCTGGAGTCGTCAGCCCGACGGGGTGTTGCTCGCCAGTGTCACGGCGGACGCGTTCTGCCACAGCATGGTGCGGGCGCTGGTCGGGGCGAGCATCTCGGTCGGGGAGGGCAAGCTCGATCCGACGCAGCTGATCGTGCTGCGCGACCGGCTGCAGCGCACCAGCGACTTCCGGGTGGCGCCGGCCCGCGGGCTCACCCTGATGCAGGTCGGCTACCCCGAGGATGCCGGGCTCGCCCTGCGCGCGGAGCAGACCCGGGCCAGGCGCGCATCCGTTTGACCGCTCGCCGCCAGATCGGCTACAGTAGACCCTTGGTGCCAGCGCCGCTTTGCGTTGCACCCGAACTTGAGCCCTCCACCGGCAGCGTTCCCCTCGCATCGTGAGTCGAACGCCCATCGGAGTGGGATTCACGAACGCCTCATTTCGACTGAAGAAAGCAGCACTACTGTGACGCGCACCTTTTCTCCCAAGCCCGACGATGTCCAGCGCGAATGGCTGATCATCGACGCGACTGACGTCGTCCTCGGCCGCCTCGCGACCCACGCAGCCGTTCTGCTGCGCGGCAAGCACAAGGCGACCTTCGCCCCCCACATGGACATGGGCGACTTCGTCATCATCATCAACGCCGAGAAGGTCGCCCTCACCGGCTCCAAGCTCGCGCAGAAGAAGGCCTACCGCCACTCGGGTTACCCGGGCGGCCTCACGGCAACCACCTACTCCGAGATGCTGGAGAAGCACCCGACGCGCGCCGTCGAGAAGGCCATCCGTGGCATGCTCCCCAAGAACTCGATCGGACGCGCCCAGCTCACGAAGCTGAAGGTCTACGCGGGCGCCGAGCACCCTCACGCTGCGCAGCAGCCCAAGACCTACACTTTCGGCCAGGTCGCGCAGTAGCGCCGACCAGAGATACATAAGGACTTCACATCATGGCGAAGATCGCAGATTCCCTCGACGAGACCGTCGTCGAGAGCTACACCACCGAGAGTGCACCCGAGGCTGCCGTCTCGACTCCCCGCGCAGTGCTGAACGTCCCCGGCGCAGCCGTCGGCCGTCGCAAGCAGGCCATCGCCCGCGTGCGCATCGTCCCCGGCACCGGCAAGGCCACGGTCAACGGCCGCGAGCTCGCAGAGTACTTCCCCAACAAGCTGCACCAGCAGCTGATCAACGACCCGTTCAAGGTGCTCGACCTCCTCGACTCCTACGACGTGACCGCACGCATCACCGGTGGTGGCCCCTCCGGCCAGGCCGGCGCGCTGCGCCTCGCGATCGCGCGTTCGCTCAACGAGATCGACCGTGAGAACAACCGCGCCGCGCTCAAGAAGGCGGGCTTCCTCACCCGTGACGCTCGCGTCATCGAGCGCAAGAAGGCCGGTCTCAAGAAGGCCCGCAAGGCATCGCAGTTCTCGAAGCGCTAACCAGCTCTTCATGCCCCGCCTATTCGGAACCGACGGAGTTCGGGGCCTCGCGAACGACGGCCTGACGGTCGAGCTAGCCCTCGGGCTGGCTCAGGCCGCGGCCGTCGTTCTCGGCAAGGGGCGCATGGCCGATGGTCGTCGCGCCTCCGGTCGTCGCCCGATCGCCGTCGTCGCCCGTGACCCACGCGTGTCGGGCGAGTTCATCTCCGCCGCCGTCGCCGCGGGGCTCGCGAGTTCCGGCGTGGACATCTACGACGCCGGCGTGATCCCCACCCCGGCGCTCGCCTTCCTGGTGGCCGACTTCGACGCCGACTTCGGCGTGATGATCTCCGCCTCGCACAACCCGGCCCCCGATAACGGCATCAAGTTCTTCGCCGTCGGCGGCACCAAGCTCCCCGACGAGGTCGAAGACCGCATCGAAGCCGCCCTCGCCGAGCGCAAGCTGGCCCCGACCGGAGTCGAGGTCGGCCGCATCCGTCGCTTCGCCGACGCCGAAGACCGCTACGTCGTGCACCTGCTGTCGACGCTGAAGAACCGGCTCGACGGCATCCACGTCGTGCTCGACTGCGCCAACGGCGCCGCTGCCGGGATCTCGCCCGAGGTGTTCACGGATGCCGGGGCGAAGGTCACCCTCATCGGTGCAGACCCCGACGGCTACAACATCAATGACGGCGTCGGATCGACGCACCTCGACAACCTGGCCAGGGCCGTTCTCGAGCACGGAGCCGACGTCGGCATCGCGCATGATGGTGACGCGGACCGCTGCCTCGCCGTGGATGCCGCCGGCGCCATCGTCGACGGCGACCAGATCATGGCCATCCTGGCCCTCGCCATGAAGGAACGTGGCGACCTCAAGGACGACACCCTCGTCGCCACCGTCATGAGCAACCTGGGCCTCAAGATCGCCATGGCCGACCACGGCATCTCCCTGCTGCAGACCGCGGTGGGCGATCGCTACGTGCTCGAGACGCTGAACGAGCGCGGCCTGAGCCTGGGCGGCGAGCAGTCGGGTCACGTCATCATGACCGACAACGCGACGACCGGGGACG
>JBEVGK010000102.1:0-4839 GCA_040511795.1 Lacisediminihabitans sp.
CGGGCGCATCCGGAGCGGCCGCGGCCGGCTGGGCGACGACGGCCGGTGCCGGGTTCGCGGCGACCGGAGCATCGACCGGCACCGGCGCCGCGTGCGCACCGTGGTGGTGCGCGGCCTCGCGGCGGGCGTCGGCCTTGCGCTCCTTGCGTCCCTCGACGACGTAGTACAGCGTCGGCAGCACGATCAGGGTGAGCAGAGTGGATGACACCAGCCCACCGATCACGACGATGGCGAGTGGCTGCGAGATGAAGCCACCATGCCCGGTCAACCCGATGCCGAGCGGAATCAGCGCACCGATCGTCGCCATCGCCGTCATGAGGATCGGACGGAGCCTGCGCGAGGCACCGTGCGTGATCGCGTCGGCTACCTTCATGCCGCGGTTGCGGTACTGATTGATCAGGTCGACCAGCACGATCGCGTTGGTCACCACGATGCCGATCAGCATCAGCACACCGATGAGCGACGCCACCCCGAGCGGGATGCCCGAGACCAGCTGCAGCAGGATCGCGCCCGTGGCAGCGAAGGGTACCGAGATCAGCAGCAGCAGCGGCTGGCGCAGGCTCTTGAAGGTCGCGACCATCACCACGTAGACGATGAGGATGGCGGCGAGCAGCGCCAGCCCGAGCTGACCGAAGGAGTCGCTCTGCTGCGAGGTGACACCGCCCAGGGTGGCATCGGCGCTGGCCGGGAGCTTCGCCGCGGCGACCGCGGCAGCGACCTGGGCCGAGGCGCTTCCCGTGTTGTCGGTGCCGGGGGTGACCGTGACGGTCGCACTGCGCAGACCCTTGATCGTGGTGACGCTCGACGGTCCGTTCACCGTCGTGACGGTGGCGAGGTCCGAGAGCGGCTTGGGCCCGGTGAGGGTCGGGATGCTGAAGTCCTTCAACTCGGCGATCGTGGTCGGCGCGCTCGAGTTTGCCACGTAGATCGAGAGGGTCTTCTCGTCGATCACGATCGACCCGCTTGCACTCGGGTTCATCGCCTGGGTGACGATACCGCCGACCTGGGTCTCGGTGAGCCCGGCGGCCGCGGCCTTGGCACGGTCGATCTGCACGGCGATGTAGGGAAGGGATGCAGACAGGTTGCTGTTCGCCGCGGAGACGACGGAGAGCTTCTCGACCTTGGCGAGGATGGCCTCGGAGGCCTTGCGCAGATCGGCCTCGCTGCCCGCAGTGATGTCCACCTCGATGTCGCTCGAGGCGAAGCCCGCCTGTGCACCGGCGACGACGATGTCACCCTCGCCGGTGATCTTCTTCAGCTCCCTGGTGATGGTGTTCTGCAGCTTCTCCTGGTCGGCATCGGGGTCGGTCGTCACCGAGTAGGTGGTCGACCCGCCACCCGAGAACGCCGAACGCAATGAGCTGCCACCCGAGCCGATGGTGAGCAGCACGGTCTCGACGCCCTTCGTGTCACGCAGGGTCTTCTCCACAGAGTCTGAGGCGGCATCCTGCGCTTCCAGGCTGGTGCCGAGCGGAAGGGTCTGGGTGACGGTGACCGTGTTCTGGCCGCTGTTGCCGATGAAGTTGGTCTTCAGCCCGGTGGCGGCGAACCCGGAACCGATCAGGATCAGCAGGGCTCCGATGAGCACGATCGCCGGGAACTTGAGAGTCCAGCGGATGATCGGCAGGTAGGCCTTCTGCAGCCGCGTCGGCTTCTCGAACTCGTCGACTTCATCGCCCGGCACCAGGGATTCCACGGGCGCGGCATCGGTGTGCTGACGCGACTTCTTCGAGGTGCGGCCGAGGAACCAGTACGCGAGCACCGGCACGATCGTGAGCGACACGAACAGCGAGGCGGCGAGCGCCATCGCCACGGTGAGGGCGAACGGCCGGAACAGCTCGCCGGTGAGGCCGCCGACCAGGGCGATGGGCAGGAACACCGCGACCGTGGTGACGGTGGATGCGGTGACCGCGGTGGCGACTTCGCGCACGCCGGTGAGAATGGCGGCGAGTTTGTCCTCACCGAGCGACTGGTGCCGCTTGATGTTCTCGATCACGACGATGGAGTCGTCGACGACGCGGCCGACCGCGATGGTCAGCGCGGCGAGAGTGATGATGTTGAGCGTGTACCCGGAGGCGTTCATGCCGATGAAGGTGATGAGCACCGACAGCGGGATCGACACCGCCGCCACCAGGGTGGAGCGGAAGGAGAACAGGAAGACGAAGATCACGATCACGGCGAAGACGAGCCCGAGCAGGCCCTCCTGCGCCAGGCTGTCGATGGACTGGGTGATCGACGGGGCCTGATCCGAGACCACGGTCAACTTCGTGTTGCTGCCGAGCTGCTTCTCCAGGGTCGGGATGTCCGCGCGCACCAGTTTCGACACGTCGACCGTGTTACCCGCTGCGGTCTTCGTGATGCTCAGGGTGACGGCATCCTTCCCGTTGACGCGCGAGTAGCCGGCGATCGGGTCGTCGACGATGGCGACCTTCGCGACGTCGCCGATGGTCGGCGGGGTCTCCTGGCGGCCGCCGAGCAGGGGCAGCGCCGCGATGTCGGCGACGGAGGTGAGCTTGTCACCCGACTGCACCGTGAGGGTCTTTCCGTCTTCGGTGATCGAGCCGCTCGCCAGCAGGGTGCCGTTGGCTCCGAGGGCGGTCTTGATCGACTGGATGCTGAGGCCGTCTGCGAGAAGGGTGTCGGCATCCGGCGTGATGGTCACGCGCTGGGAGGCGGCGCCCAGCAGGCTGACGTCACTGACCCCGTCGAGCTGCTTGAGGTCGGTGACCGTGAGCGAGGAGAGCTTGGCGGCCAGCTCGTGCTTGTCGAGGTCGCTGGTCACGGCGAGCTGGATCACGGGGAAGTCGCTGAGGCTGAAGGTGATCACCTGCGGCGTGACGCCCTCGGGCAGCGTGCTCGAGATGCGGTCGAGCGCCAGCTGCACCTTCTGCTCGGAGGTGGCGATATCGGTGCCGTACTCGAACGAGGCCGTGACGGTCGACGCCGAGGTGTTCGACGTGGCGGTCGTGCTGTCGAGGTGCTCGATGCCCTGGATCGCACTCTCGATCGGAGTGCTGACATCGGTGTTGACGACATCGGGCGATGCGCCCGGGTAGCTGGTGACGATGTAGACGGAGGGCAGCGAGAGCGACGGGATGAGCTCCTGCTTGAGCGACGCCAGCGAGATACCGCCGAAGACGGCGATCACCACCGAGATCAGGGCGATCAGCGAACGGTTACGCAGGCTGAAGACGGAAAACAGGTGCACGTGACTCTCCTGGTGCTGCGGTGATGTGGCAGGGTGCGATAGCGCACGACGCCGTGCCTCTCGCCCAGTATCGCAGGGGGCCCTTTCGCCGCGCGTACTCCGTGAGGAGTAAAGGTATGGCCAGCCCGGCCCGGGCTACACCACCTCGGCCACGAACGACTGGTCGAACAGCGGCCCCCGCGCCAGCGAATCCCAGGCTGCGGCGAGCGCGGCGACCGCCCGATCCGTCTCTTCGGCCGAATAGCTGATCGGGATGCGGAGGAAGCGTTCGAAGGCCCCGTCCAGCCCGAAACGTGGCCCGGCCGCCAGCAGCAGCCCCTCGTTGCGCGCCGCCAGGGTGAGCTGCGAACTCACCGGCGCACCGAGGTTGACCCAGGTGGTGAGACCGCCGGCGACGTGAGGCACCTGCCAGTCGGGGAAGGTCGCGGCGAGCGCAGAACCGAGGTGCTCCCGGCCGGCGAACAGCTGCTGTCGCCGGGTCTCGAGGATGTCGTCGTAGTCGCCCAGCAGCCGCGTCACCAGCAACTGTTCGAGCGCGGGAGTGCCGAGGTCGCCGGCCATCCGCGCCCGGGTCAGCTTCTGGATGAGCTGTCGTTCCGCCCGGATCCAGCCCACCCGCAGTCCGCCCCAGAGCGTCTTGCCGACCGAGCCGATCAGCACGGCCGGGCCATAGGCGGCGAGGGGAAGCGCAGACTCCGCACGGTCGATGTCGAGCTCGGCCATGGTCTCGTCGGCGACGATGGTCGTTCCCTGCGCGGCGGCGAGGTCGAGCATCCGTTGCCGCAGTTCGGGCGACATGCTGCGCCCGGTGGGGTTGTGGAAGTCGGGCATGACGTAGCCCATGGCCGGACTGCTGCGCTGCAGCGCCTGCTCGAGGCCGGGGACATCCCAACCGCCTTCGGTCGTGACGCTCACCGGCACCAGCCGCGCACCGGTCAGGCGCAGCGCCTCGTAGGCGTGCGGGTAGCTCGGGGCTTCGACGAGAGCGCTGTCGCCGCGACCGAGCAGCGTGCGGGCCACCAGCGCGATCGCGTGCTGCGCGCCGATGGTCACCATGATCTGCTCGGGTTCGGTGGGCAGACCACGCGCGGAATAGCGGTCGGCGATGGCCTGGCGCAGCACCGGCAGGCCGATGGGGTCGAAGCCGGTGTCGCCGAGGTGTGCCGCAAGATCCTCCGCCGCGAGCACCGCGGCCCGGGCGACGAGAGGGGTCGCGGGCAGGGCCGCCTTGCTGAAGTCGAGGTATCCGCCCGCGGTCGGCTCGGTCTGTATGGGCGCTCGCCCCGGCAACCGGGCCACGCTGCCAGAGCCGCGGATGCTGTCGAGATAGCCGGCGTCCCGCAGCTCGCTATACGCGGCCGTGACTGTCGTGCGGCTCACGCCCAACTGGGCTGCCAGCTCACGCTCGGCCGGCAGTCGAGTGCCGAGTGCGATGCGTCCGTCGAGCACCAGCAGCCGCACCCGCTCGGCGAGCGCCGTGTAGGCGGGCGAGTTCGTCGACTCGCGCCATTCCGCAACGAGGGAGGCCAATACCCGTGCCGAGAGCGTCGCCATCGGGCCACTTTATGGCAATTGGCATCTTGATTACAGGCCAATTCTGCAATTGGCTACATCCATGTCCCTTCTCCTCC
>JBEVGK010000103.1:0-4428 GCA_040511795.1 Lacisediminihabitans sp.
CGCCAACGGCAGCGATGTGGTCGGTGATGTAGGCCGCGCGCTCCACATCGTGCACCGCCCCGTCATCGCTGACGACATCCTCGTAGGCCGCACCGTTCTCGGTGACGAACAGCGGCGGTAGGGTCGACGGATAGGCGTGGCCCAGGCGCACCAGCAGTTTTCGCAACCCGTCGGGGTTGACCTCCCACCCCATCGCGGTGCGCGGAAGGCCGCGCAGGGGGAAGCTCACCCACTCGCTGCCGACCACGGCGGAGCTGGTCGGTCGGTCGGTGGGCTTGAACTCGCGCTCACCCTCCACTGCCGACAGCTCCACGGTCGAGGGATGACCGCTCACCGCGTCGTCGTGGTAGTGGTTGACGCCGAGGAAGTCGATCGGCTGATGAATGATCTCGAGGTCGCCGGGCTGGATGACCGCGCTGAGGCCGAGCCCGCCGACATCCTGAATCAGGTCGTCGGGGTAGCTGCCCTCGAGGACGGGGTCGAGGAAGGCACGGTTCCAGAGCGCGTCGACACGACGGGCCGCGTCGACGTCGATCGGGTCGCTGGCATCCGCCGGAATCGCGTTCGTGAGGTTCAGCGTGATGCCCAGCTGCAGTTCACGGCCGTCGGCCGCGCTGCGCTCGCGCAGCCGTTGCACGACGAGGCCGTGACCGAGGTGCTGGTGATGCAGCGCGGCGAGTGCTGCCGCCGGCTCCTGCCGCCCGGGAGCATGGTCCCCGGCCGCGTAGCCGATCAGCGAGGAGCAGAGCGGCTCGTTGAATGTGGTCCAGTGGCTGACCCGATCGCCGAGCGCGTCATACACGACGTTCGCATAGTCGAGGTAGCGGTAGGCGGTGTCGCGGTTCGGCCAGCCGCCCGCGTCCTCCACTGCCTGCGGCAGGTCCCAGTGATAGAGCGTGAGCCAGGGCAGGATGCCCGCCTCCAGCAGCTGATCGACCAGTCGACTGTAGAAGTCCAGCCCCGCCTGGTTCACCTCGCGGTCACCCGGCTTGATGCGAGCCCAGCTGGTGGAGAAGCGGTAGGCGTCGAGCCCCAGCTCCGTCATCAGGGCGATGTCCTGCGGAACGCGGTGGTACTGGTCGACCGCGACCTCGGGGGTGTCACCGTTCTGCACGGCGTCGGGCACGCGGGCGAAGTGGTCCCAGATGGAATCCTCTTTGCCGTCCTCATGGGCGGCTCCCTCCACCTGCGCCGCCGCGGTGGCGGCCCCCCAGAGGAAGCCGTTCGGCCAGGTCCGGTTCATGGGTGATGACGACATTATTTGACCGCTCCAGCGCTGAGTCCTGCGACGAAACTGCGCTGCAGGAGCAGGAAGCCCACAACGACGGGGATGCTGACCACGAGGGACGCGGCCATGATCTGGTTCCAGTAGACGTTGACCTCGGTGGAGTACTCCCCGAGGCCGACGGCGAGTGTTCGACTGTCCTGGGTGGTGAGCACCGAGGCGAACAGCACTTCGCCCCAGGCGGTCATGAAGCTGTAGACCAGCACCGCGACGACACCCGGCCGGGCGACCGGCAGCACGACCCGGAACAGGGTGGTGAGGGCGGATGCGCCGTCCACCTTCGCGGCCTCGTCGAGCTCGCGCGGGATGTTGTCGAAGTAGCCCGACAGCATCCAGATCGAGAACGGCAGGGTGAAGGTCAGGTAGGTGATGATCAGCCCACCGCGGGTACCGACGAGCTGCAGTCCGAAGGTCTGGTTGATGTTGATGAAGATCAGGTAGAGCGGCAGCAGGAACAGCACCCCGGGAAACATCTGGGTCGACAGGATCGTCGTGGTGAACAGGGTGCGCCCGCGGAACTTCCAGCGCGACACGGCGTAGGAGGCGAAGATCGCCACGATCACGCTCAGCACGCTCGCCGACAGGGCGACGATGAGACTGTTCAGGAAGTAGGTACCGAGCGGCACCGTCTTCCAGATGTCGATGAAGGGCTGGATCGTCAGGTGGGTGGGCCACCAGGTGAACTGGCCTGTGACATCCTGCAGCGGTTTGAGCGCCGAGGTGATCATCACGTAGAGCGGTACGACCACGAACAGGCCGAGCACGACGATGGTCACCGTGCGGAACGCCTTCATTCCGACGGAATCACGCATCTTTTGACCTCCGGTTGCCGATGAAGAGATAGATGCCGGTGACGAGCAGCAGGAACAGCAGCAACAGCACCGACATCGCGGAGCCGAAACCGAAGTTCAGGTTGACGAAGGAGGTGTTGTAGATGTGGATCGAGATCAGGTCTCCGGCGGGCGGCTGATTGCCACCGAACAGGATGAAGGGGGTGTTGAAGTCGTTGAAGGTCCAGAGGAACATCACCAGCAGCAACACGCGGTTGACCGGGCCGAGGCCAGGAAGGGTGATGCTGCGCCACTGCCGGAACGGCTTCGCACCGTCGAGCGCGGAGGCCTCGTAGAGATCCTCCGAGACGCTCTGGAGGCCCGCCATCAGCATGAGGAAGGCGAAGGGCCACATCCGCCAGATCGCCACGACGACGACGGAGACGATCGCGTTCGAGCCGATCAGCCAGAACGGCTTCTGGCCGGGGTCGACGAGGTGCAGCGAGGTGAGGATGGTGTTGATCGCCCCGGTCTGCTGCTGGAACATGAACTTCCAGGCGATGATGCCGGCGTACATCGGCACCGCGTAGGGGATGAGGAAGAGCGTGCGCAGCAGGCCACGACCCCAGAAGGACCGCTGCAGGGCGACCGCTGCGGCCATCCCGAACACCCAGGAGATGCCGACCACCAGCACGGTGAAGAGCACGGTGGTGAGGAAGGACTGCACCAGGGCCTTGCCCTGCGCGCCGCTGAAGTCGAGGGCGACTTCGTAGTTGCCGAAGCCGAGGAACGGTGCTGCGGACCAGTTGGCGATGTAGAGCTGGGTGAGCTTGATGAAGCTCATCCAGACGCCGACCACCATCGGGATGACGTGGATGACGAGTTCCAGCACGACTGCCGGGGCGATCAGCACGAACGGGAGCCACCATCCGGCCGTGCGTCGCTTCTTGGGTTCGGGGGATTTCACTCCGAGGGGCGGCGGGGTCGCCAGCCTCGGCGGATCTGTCATGACGGCCATGTCACGACTCCTTTCGTTGCACTACGGATCTGACGGAGGTCCGGGGGCGTCCGCTCTCGGGCGGACACCCCCGGTCGACGGGGCTAGCCCGCCGCGTTCGTCTTGTCTTCTGCCGTCTGCAGCGCCTTCTTCACATCCGAGGTCGACACCGTTCCACCGGTGGCGATCGTCGCGAAGAGGTTGTTGACCGCGTTACCGACGTTGGTCTCGAACGCGCCCTCGAGCGGCACCAGCGGGTACGGCGCCGAGGCGTCGTTGTAGATGTCCTGGAACGTCTTGGCGAGAGCCGGGTCGTCGGTGAAGGTCGGCTTGACGTCCTTCAGCACCGGGATCGACACGTAGGGCTTGCCGAGCACGTCCTGGGTGGCGGCGCTCGTCATGTACTTCACGAACTTGAGCGCGGCATCCTTGTGCTTGGTGTTCTTGTAGATCGAGATGTTGATGCCCTGGATGCCACTGGAGATCTTCTTGCCTCCCACCGGCGCCGGAATCGCGACGACGCCGTACGCGTCGGCCTTCATGCCGTTCGACTCGAGCAGTGCGTTGGCGTTGTCCTGGTTGATGATCATCGCCACCTTGCCCTTGGCGAAGTCGGCGCTGGCCTCGGTGCCCGTCGTGTACTGGGCGTTCGAGGGGTCGACCACCTTGTCGGTCTGCATCAGGTCGAGATAGCGCTTCACGCCGTCGACCGCGCCGTCCTGGGTGAAGTCGGCCTTCTCGCCCTTGAAGAAGCTGGCCTTGTTCTGGGATGCGGTGATGAAGGCGAAGTGCACGTTCTCGGTGTAGCTGCCCGCCTCCAGGCCCATTCCCCAGACGCTCGGAGTGGTCAGCTTCTTCGCATCGGCGACCATCTCCTCCCAGGTGGTGGGCGGGGTCAGGCCGGCGTCGGCGAACATCTTCTTGTTGTAGTACAGGCCATAGGCGAGTCCGTAGAGCGGGACCGAGGTGAGCGCCTTGCCCTCCTGGCCGCCGGTGGCGAGTGCGGTGGCGACGAACTTGTCCTTGCCACCGATCGCCTTCATGTTCGCCGAGTCGTACGGCAGGAACGCCCCGGTCGCCTGCAGGTACGGTGCCCAGGTGTTGCCGATGTTGGTGACGTCCGGGCCCGCGCCGGAGGTGACGGCGGTGTTGATGCGATTCTGCAGGTTGTTCCAGCCGACCACCTCGAGGTCGACCTTGATGCCGGTCTCCTTCTCGAACTTCTTCAGCACCGGGGTGAGAACCGCTTTGTCGTTCGCGAGACTCGTGCCCTGATTGCTGGCCCAGTACTTGATGGTGGTGCCGGATGCATCCGACGAGCCTGATCCACCGCTGCTGCAGCCGGTGGCGAGAAGGGCGATCGCGGCGGCGCCGGC